>JANLSP010000523.1:0-12103 GCA_031362485.1 Novosphingobium sp. | reverse complement strand
CCTGACCCGAGAACGTGCCCGGGATCGGCAACCCGTCAACATGATCGACCGTCGCCAGTTGCCCGCCCCACAGGCCGCCGCCTTCGAACAGCGTCACCAGCCGGCCGAGGCGCGCGGCATGGCGCGCAGCGGCAAGGCCGGCGAGGCCTCCACCGATCACAGCCACTTCGCACAGGTTCTTGAGGGGTCGTGCCATGCTGCTGCACTGACGCGCGGCTGCGAGCCGGTCAAGTCACTTGCACAGCAATTGGCCCGGTGCAAAAGTCGCGCATGACCCAATTCGAAACCCGCCTCACCGCGCTTTCCCATGGTGGCGGCTGCGGCTGCAAACTTTCGCCCGCAATGCTGCGCGAACTGCTGTCCGGCGTGCCTGCCATGGCCCATTTCCCTGACCTGCTGGTTGGCACCGAGACCGGCGACGATGCTGCGGTCTTCCGCATCGGCCCCGATCAAGCGGTCGTTTCTACCACCGATTTCTTCATGCCGATTGTCGATGATCCGCATGATTTCGGCCGGATCGCGGCGGCCAATGCGCTGTCGGATATCTATGCCATGGGCGGTCGGCCAATTATGGCTCTGGCGATCCTCGGCATGCCGCTTGGCAAGATCGCGCCCGAAACCGTCTCGGCGATCCTTGCGGGCGGGGCGTCGATTTGCGCCGAGGCGGGCATTCCGATTGGCGGCGGCCATTCAATTGACGCGCCAGAGCCGATCTATGGCCTTGCGGTGACGGGTCTGGTCCACCCGGACCGGATCATGCGCAATTCGGGAGCGCAGGCAGGCGATGCGTTGATCCTGACCAAGCCGCTCGGCGTCGGCATCCTGAGCGCGGCATTGAAAGGCGGCGAGCTTAGTGCAGCGGCGCACCAGGCAGCATATGCTGCTCTGGTGGCCTCAGCGACCCAGCTCAACAAGGTCGGCGCCGATCTTGCGGGCATAGGCGGGGTGCACGCAATCACTGACGTGACAGGCTTCGGCCTGCTCGGCCATGGCCTCGAAATGTGCCGGGGTTCGGGCCTCGGCGCACGGATTGCCTTTGATACACTGCCGCTTCTCGATGGCGTGGCCGAAATGGCCCGTAGGGGCATTCGCACTGGCGCATCGGGGCGGAATTGGGAGAGTTATGGCGCGGAGGCTGACCTCGGGGAGAATATGTCCCAATGGCAGAGCGACCTGCTTACCGATCCGCAAACCAATGGCGGACTGCTGGTCGCGGTTTCGCAAGCAGCGTTGAGCGTAGCCCTGGACTGCATCAGCGAGGCCGATTGTGGCAGGGCGGCTGTGATCGGCGAAATGGTGGCAGGCGCGGCGCGAATCAGCGTCGTCTGACGCACTATTCCATCGCTTTCCTCCGCAGCCGCGCCTCGGCCTGCGCATCGGCCAGCAAAGCCCGCATCCGCATCAGCACCACCCCGCCGAAAATCAGCGAAAAGCCCAAGGTCGCCGCCAGCAGCGGCCAGAGAAACACCGCGTCGATTGCCGACTTGCCCACCGAGAGACTGGGCGGCTGGTGCAGGCTGTTCCACCACAGCACCGAATAGTGAATGACCGGGATGTTGACCGCGCCAACCAGCCCGAAAATCGCTGCGATACGGTTCTGTCCGTTGCGGCTGGCTGCATCGGCCAGCGCCATATAGCCGAGATAGAGAAATAGCAGCACCAGCATTGAGGTCAGCCGTCCGTCCCATTCCCACCAGGTGCCCCAGGCCGGCCGGCCCCAGATCGATCCGGTGGCAAGGCACAACGCGGCAAACACTGCGCCCGGCAGGGCGGCGGCGCGCGCGGCGATGCCGGCGAGCGGATGCCGCCAGACCAGATCGGCAAAACTTGCTCCGGCAATGGCCATCCAGCCCGCCATGCCGAGCCACGCGGCGGGGACATGAATGAACAAAATGCGCACCGTCTCGCCCTGCAGCCGGTCGGGCGGCACATGCCACAGCCCCAGCGCAAGCGCAGTGGCGGTCATTACCAGGCCGACAAGCAGCAATGCCGGCGTCAGCCAGCGAGCAATGCGCAAAAAACGGGCGGGATTGGCGAAACCGTGCATCGGTGGGCTATTGCCGCAACAGCGCCCGCCCGGCAACCGCATCAAGCATTGCGACAAGCCTGGGATCGCGGGCATCGGGCGCAGTTGCGAATGCGAATTCGAGCGCATGGTCGATCGGGCTCGCCTCCCGCACGGGCGGCAGCGACGCGGCCAGTTGGCGCAATGCAGAGCGCGCGAGCGCCGCGTTGCCGCGCATCACCGCGAAGACTTCGGCCGCCTCAACCCCCGCTTCCGCCTCGCGCCAGCAATCATAGTCGGTGACCATGGCGAGCAGAGCATAGGGCAACTCGGCCTCACGGGCGAGCCGCGCCTCGGGCATGGCGGTCATGCCGATTACGTCGGCGCTCCATTGCCGATAGAGCGCGCTTTCCGCGCGCGTCGAGAACTGCGGGCCTTCAATGGCAATGTAAGTGCCGCCCTCATGCACTGTGCCCCCCGCAGCCCTCGCCGCCTCGCTGGCGAACCCTGACAAGCGCGGGCAGACCGGATCGGCGAGGCTGACGTGGGCGACGAGGCCCGGCCCGAAGAAGCTTGCCGGGCGGCCCACCGTGCGGTCGATGAACTGGTCGACCGCAACGAACTGCCCCGGCGCCAGCTCTTCGCGCAGCGAGCCGACCGCCGACAGCGCCAGTACATCGCTGACCCCGCAGCGTTTGAACACGTCGATATTGGCGCGGAAGTTGACTTCGCCGGGCGGGATCCGGTGCCCGGCCGCGTGGCGCGCGATGAAGGTGAAGCGCACCGCTCCCAGCTGCCCCATGGTCACCGCGCCGGAAGGCGCGCCAAAAGGGCTCGAAACCTCGATTTCCTGCGCATCGTCAAGCGCGACGCCCTCGGCGAGGCCCGAGCCGCCGATTACGCCGATATGCCAGGCGCCCGGTTCAGACCGCCCGCGCAAGGATGCCTGCCATGATAATGTCCACAGTGTGCTCCCGGTAGCGGTCGCGCAGTTCCTCCGTCAGCGTATCCTGATCGAAGCAGTGGCGCAGCACCAGCCGCGCGGAGAAGAAGCGGTCCACTGCGCCGGTGACGGTGAAATAGAACAGCTGCGGATCGACCGGGCGGAATACACCCGCCGCCACACCGTCGCCGATCAACTGCTCATAGGCGCGGTAGAGCGGCGAGAGATAGCAGTCGGCAATTCGCCGCGCTTCGGCCTCGTCGCTCTCGCCCACCAGCCGCATGGTCAGACGGTTGAGATAGGGCACGGCATAGAAGGTATCGACCACCTTGGAGATATGCCGCCGCAGCTTTGCGTCCGGGTACCAGCCGTCCTTCGCCACCAGCGCATCCACGCTGGATACGATCGCTTGCCAGTCACGGTCGAGCAGGGCTTTCAGCAGCCCCGCCTTGTTGCCGAAATAGTATTTCACCAGCGCCGAATTGAGGCCCGAACGCAGCGACAGCTCGGACAGCGATATGTCCACGACATCGCCTTCGCGCATGATCGCGCTGGCGGTGTCGAGCAACTGCGCCCGCGCGCCCGGAACTGCGTTGAGATCGGCCTCGGCCATGGCAGCCCCGCTCAGCGCGGACGGATCAGCGCGGACCCATGCGGATCGCGCCGTCGAGGCGCACGTCCTCGCCGTTCCAGTAATCGTTCTCGATCATGGCAATCGCAAGCTGGGCATATTCGGGCGGACGGCCCAGCCGCTTGGGAAACGGCACGGCAGCAGCCAGCGATTCCTGCGCCTTTTCGGGCAGCGCCTTCATCAGCGGCGTTTCGAAAATGCCGGGCAGGATGGTGTTCACCCGGATGCCCTCGTTCATCAGATCGCGCGCGATGGGGAGAGTCATCCCCAGCACGCCGCCCTTGGATGCCGAATAGGCCGCCTGGCCGATCTGGCCGTCCTCGGCAGCGACCGACGCGGTGTTGATGATCACCCCGCGCTGGCCCATTTCGTCGATCGGATCGGCCGTGACCATGCCCGCGGCCGACTTGGCGATGCAGCGGAAGGTGCCGATCAGGTTGAGGTTCACGATGAACGCGAAGGCATCCATCGGGAAGTGCTTCACCGCCCCGGTTTCGCGGTCACGGCTGATGGTCTTGATGGCATTGGCGGTGCCTGCGCAATTGACCAGCACGCGCTCCTGCCCGTGCGCGGCGCGCGCCTTGGCAAGCCCGGCATCGACGCTGGCATCATCCATCACGTTCACTTCGCAGAAGATCCCGCCGATCTCGGCAGCCATCGCCTCGCCCTTTTCCTTCTGCAGATCAAATATGGCGACCTTTACGCCCTTGGCGGCCAGCGCGCGCGCAGTCGCGGCGCCAAGGCCCGAGGCGGCACCTGTGACGACTGCGGCGACCGAGGAATCGAGTTTCATGAGTCTGCTGTCCTTAGGTTGATGCTAGCGAGGTTTAAGCAGCCGATTAAACCCGGGTGCGCGGCGGGTCAATCGCCTGCGGCAACGTTGCAAACGCCTAACTTACCTTGGTGTCAACTGTTGCGCGAAATCAACACTGTCGCAAAACTTTAACAAAGCCGCAGGTTTCCGGTTGAATCTTGCACCCTTGTCGGCATGACGCATCCATTGGGCTGGCGGGATGGAACACCGCTGGCGCAACGGGGGCAGTGCAAATGCTGGATTCAAGCGGCCTGCTCTCCGTTCACTCTATTACGAAGGGTCATCCCGTGACGAAATCCCTGATGAAAGCTGCACTGCGCAGCGCCACATGCCTATCCATTGTTGCTTTCTCCAGCACCGCCGTTCTGGCGCAGGACGCAGCGCCCCCCGCCGCCGAAGACGATGCCGCCGCCGATACGATCATCGTCACCGGCTCGCGTATCTCGCGGCCTGACCTTAAATCGACCGTGCCGATCGCCTTCGTAGATGGCGATACAATCATGAAGCAAGGCAACACCAATATTGGTGATACGCTAAACGACTTGCCGCAGTTGCGGACAAGCCGCGCCCAACAGAATTCCAGCACTGGTGTTGGCATTTCGGGATTGAACCTGCTTGATTTGCGTGGTCTGGGCACGGCGCGCACGCTGGTGTTGGTCAATGGCCGCCGCCATGTCGGTGCCGATATCCTCAACAATGCGGTCTCGGTCGATACAAACACCATTCCGGCCAACCTCATCCAGCGGATCGACATCGTCACAGGCGGCGAGTCAGCTGTTTATGGCTCGGATGCCATCGCCGGGGTCGTTAACTTTATCCTGAAGAAAAACTTCGAAGGTTTGGAGGTCGGCGCCAAGGGCGCTGTTTCGACGCCAGGCTCCTATGGGCTGAACTATCACGGGGACGTGCTTTGGGGTAAAAACTTCGCAGATGGCAGAGGAAACATCACCCTGTCATTCGACTACAACCACCAAAACCGCGTTTATGCATCCCAAGTGCCTTGGCTTAGAAGTGTCGAAGGCCTGATACTCACCGACTCTGACCCAGCCGGATTGCCGCTTGGCAGCGACGGCGTCTATGACAGCACATACCAGTATGATATTCGCCAAACCAGCATACACGTAAATGGTCTTGTCCCGGTTACGCAAGGCACGGTGGGGGCAGCTTGCGGCATTGGCGTAACCAATGGTGTAACGCCTGGCACACCCTACAACTGCACCTATATATTCGGTTCTGACGGTTCACTCGCTCCGCAAACTGGCACGCGCTACGGCACAGGCGTGATCGGCGCCATCACCGGTGGCAACGGCCAGACAGGGCGCGAAGGCATCCTTCTGACGGTCTTGCCCCGTCAAGATATCTACAACTTCAACATGCTCGGCCACTATGAATTTTCTGACGCCGTCGACTTCTTTTGGGAAGGCAAATACACTCGGATCAATTCATTCGGCGGCAACGCCGGTACGTCGTCTATCCAGGGCGTATTCAATCAGTTTGACTATCGCGAGCGCGTTCGCTTGGATAACCCATACCTTAACGCCGCAGCACGGACTACCATAGCCAATGCGGTGCTAGCTTCAGGCTGTAACACCAGTATCAACACTGCCTGCAACGTTGTCGGTGTTGCAAGCACTTCAGTGCGCGCCACCGGCGGGGGCCAGACTGTCCAGGGTGTCAGCGGCCCGCTGAACGCGGCCGACATTGCAGCTATCGCCGCCGGCACCTATCGCTTCGTTATCGCCCGCAATCTTGATGACTTGGGCTCTCGCGACGAAAGCTTCCTGCGCCAAACCTATCGGGCAGTTGTCGGTTTGCGAGGCACCTTCAACTCCGACTGGAAGTATGAAGTCGCCTTCAACTATGGCCGGTTCACTGAACGCACCAATGCCACTGGCTATGTCGACCGGCAGCGCTTCATGCTGGCGATGGACGCTGGACGCAACCCGACGACCGGCACCATTGAATGCCGCGCGAAGTTTGATCCGGCAGCACAGGTTGCTTATTCGGCCACCACTGCACCAAGACTTGCTGCCGACATTGCCGCCTGTGTGCCATACAATCCGTTCGGCAAATCGGACAATAGCGCCGCATCCAGATACTTTGGTGTGAGCTACAGCAATGTAAGCTGGATGACACAAAAGGACGTATCGGGCTTTGTCGCGGGTAACACTGCCGGTTTCCTCAATCTGCCCGGCGGGCCGATCGATTTCGTGCTCGGTGGCGAGTATCGCGAAGAAGACGCCCAGTATGACCAAGATGCTTTTGCGGCAGCTGGCAATACCACAGCGGTTGCCTTTGGCTCATTCGCGCCCGATCCTTTCAAGGTCACCGAAGGATTTGGGGAACTGCGCATCCCAATTTTCAAGGATAAGCCGCTACTTGAAGAGCTGACCTTACACGGCGCAGCCCGCATTTCGCACTACAACAGCGGTGCTGGCACGGTCTGGGCCTGGAATGCTGGGGGCGACTACTCGCCGCTCCCTGGTGTTCGGTTCCGCGCCAACTACAGCCGCTCGATTCGCGCGCCGAACCTGGCTGAGACCTTTGGACCGCTGGTGCCCAATTTCGCACCGGGCTTCACCGATCCTTGCTCATCGGCTCGAATTAGCACCGGTACACAGTTCCGCGCGGCAAATTGCGCCACTGATCTGGGCACTCTTATAGGCAACCTCGCAAGCCTGGGTTCCTATTCGCTGCCGATCCTCAGCGGAGTCAATCCGAACCTCGAAGCAGAGAAATCGAGTTCGCTGACCATCGGGGCGGTTGTTCAGCCGCGCGCAATTCCGGGTCTGACGCTGACTCTGGACTACTACAGCATCAGAGTTAACGGCGTAATCGTTTCGTTGACCGCACAGAACATAGCAAACTCCTGCTATGACCAGCCAACGCTGAGCAATCCGTTCTGCGGCCTGTTCACGCGTTATCGCGCGAGCGGGGCCGGGCCGTTTGGCGAAGTCACCGGTCAGATCCTGGGCAACTCTCTGATTTCAGCGCCCTTCAACTTCGCAAAGCGCATTCGTCGCGGACTCGATACCCAGCTCGATTATGCGACGAATTTTGGTGACGGATTCAAGTTACGTGCGAATGTTTACTATTCGCATCAGTTCAAGAACAGCAACTTTGAAAACCCGACGCTGCCCGACTTCGAAAACCGCATTCTGGGCGAATTGGGCGATCCGGTCGATGAAGCGAAGTTGACTCTGGAAGTCTCCAAGGGCCCATACACCTTCGGCTATGAAGCCCGTTATATCGGGCCAATGTGGGTGGGCAACTACGAGAGCTTTAACACACTGCAGGACCGTCCGGCGCAGGATATTGACTCGGCTGAGGTTCCCAACTTCCCCGCCGTCCTTTATCATAACATCCGCTTCCAGTGGGACATGGAGAAGTCGGGCATTGGCAAGGGCCTGGAACTCTATGCTGGCGTTGACAACGTCTTCAACAAGACCCCTCCGCTTGGTGCGAGTGGCGTCGGCGGCGGCGGCGGCGGTGGTGCAAATGAACGACCGGGATCGCAGAACTCGAATGGCGCTGTCTACAATGTCCGAGGACGACAGTTTTATATGGGCGCCCGCGCGAAGTTCTGATCTTCGCTCTAAAGGTTAAAGCATCGGGGGTCGGACCACTGGTCCGGCCCCTTTTGCTTTGGTAGGCTCTGGTTATGACCACCGCCACCCAAGCCGCAGCGCTTGCCCAGCAAGGCCGCATTGCAGAAGCCTTTCGCCTGCTGGAAAATGGTGTGGCCGCGGGCGATGGCTTGGCGGCACTGACTCTGGCCGACTGGCGCATGGCGGGCGCGTTCATCAGGCGCGATCTGGGCGAGGCGCGGCGGCTCTATGGTGTCGCGGCCGGGCTCGGCGTGGCCGAGGCGGCGCCGGTCCACATCGCCATGCTCGCCAATGGTGCGGGTGGATCGGGCCGGCAGTGGCGCGATGCGCTGGCCCTGCTGGCGGCGCAGGACGATCCGGCAGCCGCGCGCCAATCCGAGCTGATCGCCGCGATGGCACTCGATGCTGAAGGCGATCCGCTGGTGCCAGCCGAGCGCAGCGTGGTGCACGCAGCGCCCCCTATCGAGCGCCTGCCGGGCTTTCTCACGCCTGACGAATGCCGCTATCTGGCAGACCTCGCGCTGCCACGCCTCGCGCCGGCAGTCGTAGTTGATCCGCGCAATGGGCACTTTATCCAGGATCCTGTTCGCAATGCGGAGACCGTTGGTTTTCCTTTCGTGCAGGAAGACCCGGTGCTCCACGCAATCAATCGCCGCATAGCGGCCGCCACCGCGACCACCTATGAACAAGGCGAGCCAAGCCAAGTGCTGAGCTACCGCCCCGGCCAGGAATACAAGCTGCACTCCGACGCGCTGCCGGCCGGCGACAACCAGCGGGTTGCGACGTTTCTCGTTACGCTGACTGATGATTTCACCGGCGGGGCGACCAGCTTCCCCCGGCTGGGGCTGGAGCTCACCGGCAAGATGGGCGACGCGCTGTCTTTCGCCAACACCAACGGCCACGGCCAGCCCGAAGCGGCCATGTGGCACGCCGGGCTGCCGGTGACGGCGGGACGCAAGCTGCTGCTCTCCAAATGGATTCGCGAGAAGCCGCTTGATCTCTCGGGCCCGCCAGGACGCCCGTTTTAGCTCACTGCAATCGCCAACGCCCCGTCGCCCTCGTCAATCCGCACGGTCGAGCCATCGGGAATCTCACCCGCCAGCAGCTTCTCGGCGAGCGGATCCTGCACATACCGCTGGACCGCGCGTTTGAGCGGACGCGCGCCATAGACCGGATCGTAGCCCACCCGGCCCAGCCAGCGCTTGGCCGCCTCGGTAAGCTCCAGAGCGATCTTGCGGTCCTTCAGCAGCTTGGCCACGCGTTCGACCTGAATCTCGACAATCGGGGCCATATGTTCGACGCCCAGCCGGTGGAACAGCACGATTTCATCCAGCCGGTTGAGGAATTCCGGGCGGAAATGCCCGCGCACGACTTCCATCACTTGCGGCTCGACTTTCTCGACATCCTCGCCCTCGGCGAGGCCAGCGAGGAACTGGCTGCCGAGGTTTGAGGTAAGGATGATCAGCGTGTTGGTGAAATCAACCTGCCGGCCCTGACCGTCGGTCAGCCGGCCATCGTCGAGCACCTGGAGCAGCACGTTGAACACATCGGGATGGGCTTTTTCGACCTCGTCGAACAGCACGACCTGATAAGGCCGGCGCCGCACGGCTTCGGTCAGCACGCCGCCTTCGTCATAGCCGACATAGCCCGGAGGCGCGCCAATCAGGCGGCTGACCGCGTGATTCTCCATGAATTCCGACATGTCGATGCGCACCATCGCGTTGTCGTCGTCGAAGAGGAAGCCCGCCAGCGCCTTGGTCAGCTCGGTCTTGCCGACGCCCGTGGGGCCGAGGAACAGGAACGAGCCGAGCGGCCGGTTCGGGTCCTGCAAGCCCGCGCGCGCGCGGCGCACGGCCTTGGACACGGCCAGCACCGCGTCAGACTGGCCGATGACACGCTGGCCGATGATCGCTTCCATCTTGAGCAGTTTGTCGCGCTCGCCTTCCATCATCCGCTCAACGGGAATGCCGGTCCACTTGGCAACCACGGCGCCAATGTCCTCGGCAGTCACTTCCTCGCGCAGCAGGGCGTTTTCCGCCTGCCCACTCGTCTCTGCAATCTGCCTTTCCAGTTCGGGAATGCGGCCATAGGTCAGCTGGCCAGCCTTCTCGTAGTCGCCATTTCGCTGCGCCTGTTCGAGCTCAACGCGCGCGGCATCGAGCGCCGCCTTGATGTCACCCTCGGCGGCGATCTTGTCTCGCTCATTCTGCCAGCGGGTGGTCAGCTCTGCCGACTGCTGTTCGAGATTGGCCAGCTCCTCGCGCAAGCTGTCGAGCCGGTCCTTTGATGCCTGATCGGTCTCGCGGGTGAGCGCCATTTCTTCGATCTTGAGCTGGACAATGCGCCGGTCGAGCACCTCGATTTCCTCCGGCTTGCTCTCCACCTCCATGCGGATGCGGCTGGCGGCTTCGTCCATCAGGTCGATCGCCTTGTCGGGCAGGAAACGGTCGGCAATATAGCGGTTGCTGAGCGTCGCGGCGGCGACGATGGCCCCGTCGGTGATCCGCACGCCATGATGCAGCTCATATCGGTCCTTGAGACCGCGCAGGATCGAGATCGTGTCTTCCACCGTCGGCTCGCCGACAAAGACCGGCTGGAAGCGGCGCTGCAGGGCCGCGTCCTTTTCGACATGTTTCTGGTATTCATCCAGCGTTGTCGCGCCGATGCAGTGCAGCTCCCCGCGCGCCAGCGCGGGCTTGAGCAGGTTCGAGGCATCCATCGAGCCTTCGGACGCGCCCGCGCCGATCAGCGTGTGCATCTCATCAATAAACAGGATGATCTCGCCTTCTGCGCCCTTCACTTCGTCTAGCACGGCCTTGAGCCGTTCCTCGAACTCGCCGCGATATTTCGCGCCCGCGATCAGGCTGCCCATGTCGAGCGACATCAGGCGGCGGTCCTTGAGGCTGTCGGGCACGTCGCCATTGGTAATGCGCAGCGCGAGTCCCTCGGCGATGGCGGTCTTGCCGACCCCGGGCTCGCCGATCAGCACCGGATTGTTCTTGGTGCGCCGGGCAAGGATCTGGATGGTGCGGCGGATTTCCTCGTCGCGGCCGATCACCGGATCAAGCTTGCCGTCACGCGCGGCCTGCGTCAGGTCGCGCGCATATTTCTTCATCGCCTCATAGCTCTCTTCGGCCGAGGCGGAATCGGCGCTGCGGCCACCGGTGACTTCCTGGATCGCCGCCTCGAGCGCTTTGGCATCGACATTGGCACTTTTCAGGGCCTGCCCGGCAGCGCCGCTGGACAGCGCAAGCGCCTGCAGCATGCGCTGCACTGAAACGAAGCTGTCGCCCGCCTTGGCCGAAAGCTGTTCGGCTGCGTCGAGCACGCGCACCGCGTCATTATCAAGCCCCGGGGTCGCCTGCGCGCCGCTGCCCGAAACTGCCGGAACCTTGGCCAGTGCCTTGTCGGTTTCGGCAAGCGCAATGCCGGGATTGCCGCCTGCGCGCTGGATCAGCGCGCTGGCCATCCCTTCCTTGTCTTCCAGCAGCGCCTTCAGCACGTGCTCGGGCGCTATCCGCTGATGGTTCAAGCGGATCGCAACGGTCTGCGCAGCCTGAAGAAAACCTTTGGCGCGATCAGTGAACTTCTCGAGATTCATGGCAACAATGCCCTCCTGTCAGCTAGGAGATAGTGTTGCGAAATAGCAACACAAGTGGCACCGGCTGCAAAATTTGCCGGCTCAGTGCCCGGCTTGCGGCAACTGCAGCATATCGTCTTTGACATGGATCACAGCCCAGGGATCGGCGTAGATCCGCCGCCAACCGGGCTGGGTGTCCAGCAGGGGGACCAACGGCTTGCCGGGCGGCAGGATGGTCCACTCGAAGCCCCAGCGCCGCTGCGCCGCCTGCCACTTCGCCGCATCGGGCCGTTCGACCAGATCGAGATAGGTGCGCATCGCCTCCTCGCCATACATGTCGGCGCGGCCATCGATATAGACGGGAATGCTGTGGAGGGTCAGCGATCCGCCGAAACTGTATTCGTTGAACACGCGGGCCGCTTTAAGCGCCGCGGGCAGGCGCGACATGGCGGTTTCGGGCACGTTGAGGCTGTCCGGCCGGATGGCGGGGGAGACGAAACGCCAGACGGTCATGCCGATTGC
>JANLSP010000514.1:0-1639 GCA_031362485.1 Novosphingobium sp. | reverse complement strand
TCGATCAGCTGGGCGAGCTGCGCTGCGGGCAGTTCGAAGCTGGTCGGCAGGTCGCCTTCGACAATCGAGGGGAAATCGTCGCGCGGCAGGATCGGCAGCGAGAAGCGGCTGCGGCCGGCTTTCACCGTCATGCGGTTTTCGGCAACTTCGAGGCTGACCTGGCTGCCGTCGGGCAACTTGCGGGCAATATCGAACAGCAGATGCGCCGAAACCGTGGTCCCGCCCGCGCTCTCGACAGAGACGGCCCCCATCGTCTCGACCACTTGCAGATCGAGATCGGTCGCCATCACTTTCAGCGTGCCGGCGGCCGAAGCTTCGAGCAGCACGTTGGAGAGGATGGGAATGGTATTGCGCCGCTCAACCACCGACTGGACGTGGCCCAGGCACTTGAGCAGTGTCGCGCGTTCAATCGTGGCCTTCATGGCTTTGTCGTGTCCCCCAACGCCACCCGGCAACACACCGGGTCCGCAGAAATCGGACCTAGTTCCTTAACGCCGGGTGCGCTTGCGGCAAGCGCGAAGTGGCTGGCAATCAGGGATTCCGGGGGAAAAAGACGATCGGGCCGCGCAGAGCCGGTCAGCCAAGGTCCCGCAGCGCGCGATATTGGCGGGGGGCGAGTTCGATATAGGTGCTCACTTTGCGCAAAATGGCAGGCGAAAGCCGCTTTTCATCGACCCCGGCGGCAGCCAGTACCGCGCTCATTCGCTCCTCGGCGTCACCGTCAATTCCGGGCAGCACAGTATTGGGCCGCCCGGCGCGGTAACCCAGCACCGCGTCGATTCGTGCCATGGCAACGCCTGCACGGCCAAGCTGGCGCGCCAGTGCTTCGCTGGGCAGGCGAGCGAGGGCATAGTCGTAGTAATTCTCGGCCTCGGCATCGCGCATTCGCTGGGCAGTGACACACTGGCGGACCACCCCTTCAAGGCGCTGCTGCAGCGGCCGCAAAGCCGTCCGGTCGCCCGCGATCATTGCGGCGGCGATGTTGTCACCGAGACCGGCGGGCGCGCGCTGGATCGCACAATCGAGCTGCGCCTGGCTGCGCGCGCAGGCCGGTGCGGCCAGCCCCGCGGCGAGCAGGGCCAGTGCGAGGCGCAGCGCAGTCACGAAAGCATCGCCATGCCGCCATTCACATGCAGCGTTTGCCCGGTGATATAACCCGCCTCGCGGCTGGCGAGATAGGCAACCGCCGCGCCGATATCCGATCCTTCGCCCATGCGCCCCATCGGGATGCGCGCGTTGAGTGCTTCCTTCTGGGCATCGGGCAGCACATCGGTCATCGCCGTGCGGATGAAGCCGGGGGCGACGCAGTTGACCGTGATGCCCCTGGTGGCCAGTTCCTGGCCGAGGCTCTTCGACATGGCGGTGAGTCCGCCCTTGGCGGCGGCATAGTTGATCTGGCCAGGATTGCCGGTCGCACCGACGACGCTGGTGATGGTGATGATCCGCCCGTGACGTGCTTTCATCATCGGTTTGGCGGCGGCGCGCATCAGTCGGAATGCGGCTTCAAGGTTGACCCGGATCACCGCATCCCATTCCTCGTCCTTCATCCGCATTCCGACTGATGCGCGCCGCCGCCAAACCGATGATGAAAGCACGTCACGGGCGGATCATCACCATCACCAGCGTCGTCGGTGCGACC
>JANLSP010000505.1:0-3297 GCA_031362485.1 Novosphingobium sp. | reverse complement strand
ACATCGACCTGATGCTCGGCACCGAAGTGACGGCGATCGATCCGGCCGCAAGGCAACTCACCCTCTCGGATGGCAGCGCGTTCGGCTATGGCAAGCTGGTGTGGGCAACCGGCGGCGATCCGCGCAAGCTGCCGGTGTCGGGCAGTGATCTGGCGGGCGTGCATGCTGTGCGCACCCGCGAGGATTGCGACCGGTTGATGGGCGAGATAGATGGCGGCGTGAAGAACATCGCCATAATCGGCGGCGGTTATATCGGGCTGGAGGCGGCAGCAGTGCTGACCAAGCTGGGCTGCAAGGTCACCTTGCTCGAGGCACTGCCGCGAATTCTGGCACGCGTCGCCGGGATAGAACTCTCGGCGTTCTACGAGAAGGAACACCGGGACCACGGAGTTGATCTGCGCACCAATGTGGTGGTCGACAGTTTCACCGGGGAAGGCCGCGTAACCGGCGTCAAGTTGGGCGACGGCAGCATCATTGCGGCCGACGCGGTAATCGTCGGAATCGGCATCGTCCCCGCCGTCGCCCCGCTGATCGCGGCGGGCGCCAAGGGCGGCAACGGCGTTGCCATCGACGATCATTGCCGCACCTCGCTGCCCGACATCTATGCTATCGGCGATTGCGCGCTGTTTGCCGCAGAATATGCCGATGATTTCGTGATGCGGGTCGAATCGGTGCAGAATGCCAATGATCAGGGAACTTGCGTTGCCAAGGCGATCTGCGGCGCCCCGCAAGCCTATCATGCTTTCCCGTGGTTCTGGTCAAATCAGTATGACTTGCGGCTGCAAACCGCTGGCCTTTCGGTCGGCTTTGACGCGACGGTGGTACGTGGGCGTCCGGAAGACCGGTCGTTCTCGGTGGTCTATCTCAAAGCGGGCCGGGTCATCGCGCTCGACTGCGTCAATGCGGTCAAGGATTTTGTCCAGGGCCGCAAGTTGGTCGAGGCGCGTGTTTCGCCCGATCTGGCGCAACTTGGCAATGCCGAGGTGCCGCTTAAGGAGCTGATGCCGGGCTGAGCCTGCGCTGAGCCCAATCGGCGGCCTCTGCCACAACCGGATCGGTATCATCCCTGAGCAACTCGACTCGCGCCAATAGCCCCGCATCGCCGCTGTTGCCCGCCGCATACAAGCAATTGCGCACAAACCGGTTCCGCCCGATACGCTTGATCGGTGAGCCGGAAAACAGCTGGCGAAACCCCGCATCGTCAAGCGTCAGCAGCTCCGCCAGCCTCGGCGCCGCGAGTTCTGCGCGTGGCAAGAAGGCCTGATTGGCTGCGGCGGCATGCGCAAACTTGTTCCACGGGCAAACCGCGAGGCAATCGTCACAGCCATAGATGCGGTTGCCCAGAGCCCGCCGAAACTCCTCCGGGATCGGGCCTTTGTGTTCGATGGTGAGGTAGGAAATGCAGCGCCTCGCATCGAGACGGTAGGGCGCAGGGAAGGCGTCTGTCGGGCAGGCGTTCTGGCAGGCGGTGCACGATCCGCATGCGTCCGCGCCGGACACGTCGGCGGCAATGGACAGCGTTGTGTAGATTTCACCGAGCAGCAACCATGAGCCATGCTCGCGGCTGACCATATTGCTGTGCTTGCCTTGCCAGCCGAGACCAGCGGCGGCAGCCAGTGGCTTCTCCATCACCGGCGCGGTGTCGGTGAACACTTTGACGCCAATCTCGCCCAGCCCGCGCGCCGCCGCTGCGGTTACCAGCCAGCGCGCGAGGGATTTGAGCGCCTTCTTGATGACGTCATGATAGTCCGCGCCTTGCGCATAGACCGATATCCTGGCGCGGTCCGGGGCATCGGCCAGCGCCATCGGATCATGCGCGGGCGCATAGCTCATCCCCAGCGCGATGACGCTTTGCGCTTCGGGCCAAAGGCCTTGCGGGGACCGGCGGTGGTGTTCGCGCGCGGCCATCCAGTCCATCGAGCCGTGCATCCCAGCTCCCAACCAGTCAGTCAGCCGATTTGCCGCCATGCCCTCTTCGCGCGCGCTCGCCACGCCGAACGCCGCGAAGCCAAGCCGCCGCGCTTCGGCCGCCAGGTCGGCCTTCAGGGCATCCATGACCGCCGCGTTAACCAAACTTGCTGTCGCTCCTGTTCACACGGGCTGGTTAACAGCCAGTCCCATGAAACTGGACCTAGGAGATTGGCGCGTGGCGGGCAACGTGTCTGGACGCCCACTCGCCCCGGCGCTCGCCATCGAGGCGCGGGGCCTCGTAAAGCGATTCGACGGCTTCACGGCAGTCGATGGCGTCGATCTGACTGTGGCCGAAGGCGCGATCTACGGCATTCTGGGGCCCAACGGCGCGGGCAAGACGACAACCCTTCGCATGTTGCTCGGCATCATCGATCCCGATAGCGGTACGCGCCGCATTCTGGGCGCCGACCGGCCGCATGATGTCGCGCATGCCATCGGCTATCTGCCAGAGGAGCGCGGGCTCTATCCGGCGATGAAAACCTATGAAGCGATTGCCTTCATCGGCGCGCTGCGCGGCCTGCCGCTTGCCGAAGGCCGCAGGCGCGGTAAGGCGATGCTTGAGGAACATGGTCTGGGCTATGCAATCGACCGGCAAATCCGCCAGCTGTCAAAAGGCATGGCGCAGCAGGTGCAGTTGCTCGGCACCTTGGTGCATGAACCGCGGCTGGTGGTGTTCGACGAACCGTTTTCGGGCCTCGATGCGATCAATCAGGGCAAGCTCGAGAAGATGATTCGCGCGCTCGCGGCCAAGGGCACCACAGTAATCTTCTCAACTCATGTCATCGCCCATGCCGAGCGCCTGTGCGACGAAGTAGCGATCATTGCAGGCGGCAAGGTTCCGTTTGCCGGGCCGGTCGATGTCGCGCGTGACCGCATCCGTCCGCAAGTGCGGCTGGAGACGCGCGCTGCCGACGGGCCATGGCGGTGCGCCTTGCCTGCCGATGCCCGCCATGAAGGCAACTTCTGGCTGTTCTCGCTGCCCGAAACCGGGGCCGAGCCGCTGCTGCGGGCGCTGATCGAAGGCGAGGCGGGCATTCTCTCACTGTCGATCGAACGCGCGGGGCTGCACGATGCCTTTGTCGCGATTGCCGGTGAGGCAGCGGCGCGCGCGCTGGAAGAAAACGCAGGCGAGGAGAGCGCACAATGAACGGTCGCCTCTCAACATGGGCTGCGGCAATGGTCATCGCGCGCCGCGATTTCACGGCGATCCTCTGGAGTCGCAGCTTCATCTTTTTCCTGCTGGGGCCCTTGTTCCCGGTGATCGTCGGCGGCTTTGCCGGCGGCATTGGCCAGCGCGTTCAGGCCAGCGCCGCGCAGCCGGTACTG
>JANLSP010000489.1:0-2490 GCA_031362485.1 Novosphingobium sp. | reverse complement strand
CAATACCGGTTTCAATGCCAGCGCGGACCGCAACGTTGCCCTGTTCAAGCCGCACCGCACCGGGCCGCTGCGGTATATCATCCTCACGCAAAGCCACGCCGATCACTTCGGCGGGGTGCCCGAATTCACCGAAGCAGGCACACAGATCATCGGCGGACCCGGGTTCAACGAAGCGCAGGCCGACATGATGGGCCTGCAAAGCTTCTTCGGCCCGCGCACGCAAAAGCTGTGGGGCTCGACCATGTCGCAAGGCGGGCCGATGAAGCCGCAGCCGCATGTCGTGCCCGATATTCTGGTCGAGGACAGGCTGACACTGGAAGTTGGCGAACGGACATTCGAGCTGATCTCCGCGCCCGAAGGCGAGACCATCGACAATATCCTGGTCTGGATGCCCAAGGAAAAGGTCGTCTTTACCGGTAACACTTTCGGTCCGGTCTGGCTGTCGATGCCGTTCCTCAACACGCTGCGCGGCGACAAGCCCCGGCTGGTGCGCACTTACCTCAAGTCGCTCGCCAAAGTCCGTGATCTGGGCGCCGAAATCCTGATCACCGGGCACGGCGAGCCGATCATCGGCAAGGAACGCATCCGCGAAGACCTCGACCGCATGGAAGCCGCCGTGACTTACGTGCGCGACTTCACGCTCAACGGCATGAAGGCGGGCAAGACCGTTCACACGCTGATGGCCGAGTTCAAATTCCCCGGTAACGTCGCGATCGGTGATTTTCACGGCAAGGCAAGCTGGGCAGTGCGGTCGATCTGGCAGGAATATTCCGGCTGGTTCCACTATGAGGACGGCACCACCGCGCTCTATGGTGTGCCGCGCTCGGCGGTCCATGCCGATATTGCCGAACTGGCCGGCGGGGCAGGGGCGCTTGCCGCCCGCGCCAAGATACATGCCGATGCCGGGCGCCCGCTAGAGGCACTTCACCTTGTCGATATCGCGCTGGGGGCCGAACCTGATCACCGCGATGCGCTTACCGTCAAGAAAGCGGCGAGCCTGGCCCTGCTTGAGGCCAGCGGCGGCAAGAACCTGAGCGAAACAATGTGGCTGCGCTCCGAGATTGCCGAGATCGATCAGAAGCTCGGTACCTAGCAAACTTTACCCGGCCCAAGATTGTCTTGTTTGCGGCTGATGTCTGGCTCTGACAGGGCGAGGCCAACATCCTGATGGAACCCACCATGTCGAAGATACTCACCCATCTCCAGCGGCTCGAGGCCGAAGCGATTCACATCATGCGTGAAGTCGTTGCCGAGGCGGAAAAGCCCGTCCTGATGTATTCGGTCGGCAAGGACAGCGCAGTGATGCTGCATCTGGCGCGCAAGGCCTTCTATCCTTCGCCGCCGCCTTTTCCGCTGTTGCATGTCGATACCACCTGGAAGTTCCAGGAAATGTACAAACTGCGCGACAAGATGGCGACGGACAGCGGCATGGAACTGATCGTCTATCAGAACCCCGAAGCACACGAGAAGGGTATCAACCCTTTCGATCACGGACCCTTGCACACCGATATGTGGAAGACCGAAGGCCTGAAGCAAGCGCTCGATAAATATGGCTTCGATGCAGCCTTTGGCGGCGCGCGGCGCGATGAGGAGAAGAGCCGCGCCAAGGAGCGCATTTTCTCGTTCCGCACGACCTCTCATGGCTGGGACCCCAAGAACCAGCGCCCGGAGCTGTGGAACCTTTACAACGCCAAAAAGAACAAGGGCGAAAGCATCCGCGTGTTCCCGATCTCAAACTGGACCGAGCTCGACATCTGGCAGTACCTCCAGCTCAACGAAATCCCGATCGTGCCGCTCTATTTTGCGGCCAAACGGCCGACTTTCGAATGGGAGGGCCAGCTATTCATGGCAGATGACATTCCGCGGCTGGAAAAAGTGCTGGGCTTCAAGCCCGATATTACCGAAAAATCGATCCGTTTCCGCACGTTGGGCTGCTTTCCGCTGACCGGAGCGGTAGAAAGCACTGCCTCGACCTTGCCGGAAATCATCCAGGAAACCCTGCTTACGACCACTTCGGAGCGGCAGGGCCGCGTGATCGACAAGGATGCAGGCGGTGCCGGAATGGAAGTCAAGAAGCAGCAGGGGTACTTCTGATGACTGACAATTCGAACGATCCTGTCTATGTCACCGAGGCCCTGATTGCCGAAGACATCGACGCATATCTCGACCAGCACCAGCACAAGACGATGCTGCGCTTCATCACCTGCGGTTCGGTGGACGACGGCAAGTCGACGCTGATCGGGCGGCTGCTCTATGACAGCAAGATGATCTTTGAAGACCAGCTCGATGCGCTGGCGGCCGATTCCAAGAAGGTCGGCTCGCAAGGTCAGGAAATCGATTTCGCGCTGCTGGTCGATGGCCTCGCTGCCGAGCGCGAGCAGGGCATCACTATCGATGTTGCATACCGCTTTTTCAACACCGAGAAGCGCAAATTCATCGTCGCCGATTGCCCCGGCCACGAGCAGTATACCCGCAACATGGTCACCGGCG
>JANLSP010000444.1:0-2971 GCA_031362485.1 Novosphingobium sp. | reverse complement strand
CGTCGCCATCAACTGTCTCCGGAAGCTAATATAGCACGTTACCAGCGATAATGCGAGAACGCCCGGTTGGCGTCGGCCATGCGGTGGGTGTCTTCGCGCTTCTTGACCGCATTGCCGCGGTTGTTGGAGGCGTCGAGCAGTTCGGCCGAAAGCCGGGCCGCCATGGTCGTTTCGCTGCGATTGCGCGCGGCGGTGATCAGCCAGCGGATCGCCAGCGCCTGGGCACGCTCGGGGCGCACTTCGACAGGCACCTGATAGGTCGCACCACCAACGCGGCGTGAACGCACTTCGATCTGGGGCTTGACGTTTTCCAGCGCCGAATGGAACATTTCGACCGGATTGCCCTTGCCCTTGGTCTCCATGGTTTCCATCGCCCCATAGACGATGGATTCCGCGACCGACTTCTTGCCGTCGAGCATGAGGTTGTTCATGAACTTCGACAGGACCTGATCACCAAATTTGGGATCGGGCAGGATGACCCGCTTTTCGGGACGACGACGACGTGACATCGGACTAATTCCTTCTCATCAATGCGGCTGGCCACCGTTCCCACTTTCGTCACCCTGAACTTGTTTCACCTTGCGGTGACTTCGTTCCAGGGCCTATCTGGCGGTTGGCTCAGCCGTATGAATTCTTCTACCTGGGCTTGCGGCACCCTGGATCCTGAAACGAGTTCAGGATGACCTGGCGCCTGCGGCCATCAGGTCACTTCGGACGCTTGGCGCCGTACTTCGAACGGCTCTGCTTGCGATCCTTGACGCCCGGGGTATCCAGCACGCCGCGCAGCACATGATAGCGCACGCCGGGAAGATCGCGAACGCGGCCGCCGCGGATCAGCACAACCGAGTGCTCCTGCAGGTTGTGGCCCTCGCCCGGAATGTACGAAATGACTTCGCGCTGGTTGGTCAGACGGATCTTGGCCACTTTGCGCAAAGCCGAGTTCGGCTTCTTCGGGGTCGTCGTGTAAACGCGAGTGCAAACGCCGCGCTTTTGCGGGTTCTGCTCCATCGCAGGGACCTTCGACTTGGCCTTCTGCGGAACGCGGCCCTTGCGGACCAGCTGGTTGATAGTCGGCATGAAGTACTCTTCACCTTGTTGGCGGCCGTTGCATCAGCGGTGAAGTCATTCGCGAATCGCGCAAACGGCATGGGCGGGGGCAAACCCCGGTGCCGGTATCGCGAGCCAGAAACGCTCCACCCTGCCGCAAGGGCCGGGTTACTCTGACGGATTGCGGCAAAGCCACGCACCGGCAATGTTCAGCTCAAATTTCCCGCGGAAGGCCAGAGCCGTCCGGGAAGTCGGCGCCGTTAGCCGGGTTGGCTGGCAAGGTCAAGCGCTGCCGCGCCGCGATCATCCCGCGATCATCACCCGGAACTGCCGGCCGCCGAAAATATGCGCATGCAGATGCGGGACTTCCTGGTGGCCGTCGTGGCCCATGTTGACCATCAGCCGGTAGCCCGAGGTCAGTCCGAGCTGGCGTGTCACCTCGCCCACCGCGCGGGTAAAGCCGGCGATCTCGGCATCGCTCGCCTTGGCCGAGAAGTCATCCCAGCCCACGTATGCGACCGTGGGCACCACCAGCACATGCACCGGGGCCTGCGGGTTGATGTCGAGGAAGGCGAGGCTCCATTCGTCCTCATAGACCTTCTTGCACGGCAGTTCGCCGCGCAGGATGCGGGCGAAAATGTTATTGTCGTCATAGGGCAGGCTGGCGTCGATCGGCATTACTGGCTCCGTGAATTCTTCTCGGCGATCCCCGATGTGCCCTCGCGCCGGTCAAGCTCGGCGAGCACCTGATCCAGCGTCCGGCCCTTGGCGGCGAGCAACACGGCGAGATGAAACAGCAGGTCCGCCGCCTCGCCCACCAGTTCATTGTCGCTGCCGGAAAGCGCGGCGATCACTGTTTCGGTGGCTTCCTCGCCCACTTTCTGCGCGATTTTGGGCAGGCCCTTGGCGAAAAGGCTGGCGACATAGCTGCTCTCAGGGGCAGCGGCGCGGCGCGCGGCGATGGTGGCTTCGAGGCGCTTCAGGGTGTCGCTGCTCATCGCGCGCTTCTGCCGCCTCAAGCCCGCGCAGGCAAGCCCGCCGCGCGGAGCGCAGCGTGGGCCTCGGCAATCGAATAGGTGCCGAAGTGGAAGATCGAGGCGGCGAGCACTGCGCTGGCGTGGCCCTTCGTGACGCCTTCGACCAGATGCTCAAGCGTTCCCACCCCGCCCGAGGCGACAACCGGGACGGACACCGCGTCGGCAATCGCGCGGGTGAGTTCGAGGTCATAGCCAGCTTGTGTCCCGTCGCCGTCCATCGAAGTGACCAGAAGTTCCCCCGCGCCAAGTTCAGCGAGTTTGATCGCATGGGCCACGGCATCGATCCCGGTCGCCTTGCGGCCGCCGTGGGTGAAGATTTCCCACCCTTTGACACCCGCTCCTGCTGAGCTTGTCGAAGCACGGGCATCCACCGAGGCAACAATGCACTGGCTGCCGAACTTCGCGGCAATATCCCCGACAACTTCGGGCCGCGAGACGGCGGCGCTGTTGACCGCGACTTTGTCGGCGCCCGCCAGCAGCAGCGCCCGCGCATCCTCAACCGTCCGCACCCCGCCGCCGACGGTCAGCGGCATGAAGCAGACTTCGGCGGTGCGCCGCACGATATCGAGCAAAGTCCCGCGCGCCTCGTGGCTGGCAGTGATGTCAAGGAAACACAGCTCGTCCGCGCCGGCGAGATCATAAGCCCGCGCCTGCTCCACCGGATCGCCGGCGTCTTTCAGGTCGACGAAGTTCACGCCCTTGACCACGCGGCCGGCGTGGACGTCGAGGCAGGGGATGATGCGGACCTTGAGCATCGACCTCAGCTCCGCAGCAGCTTCAGCGCTTCGCCGAGCGCGATACGGCCATCGTACAGCGAGCGTCCGGCGACCACGCCGACGATGCCCGCTGCCTCGTGCTGCTTGAGCTCGCGCAGATCATCGAGTGAC
>JANLSP010000397.1:0-10301 GCA_031362485.1 Novosphingobium sp. | reverse complement strand
GCTGAGCATCATAGCCAAGCAGATCGGGCAGCCACTTGAGGTGCTGCGCAAGGCTGCATCCTCGCCGGGAGCGCTGCTGGTCTTCCCGATGTTTCACATTTCCGGCATAACCAATCTGCTGATGGCGCTTTCCAGTGGCGGGCTGATGGCGGTCATGCACAAGTGGATTCCGGCGGAAGCGCTCGACATTATCGAGACCAATCACGTCAGTGCGCTTTCCGGACCCAGCCTGATCTTCGCCGATATTCTTGCCTTGCCGAACGCCGCCGAGCGCTTGCGCAGCGTGCGCAGCTTTGCCGTTGGCGGCCAGGCAACGCCCGTCAGCCTCGCAACGCGGCTGACCGGATCGGTGGCCGGTTCGGGCATGGCTGGCGGCTGGGGCCAAACCGAATGCTCCGGGCCGGTGACCTTCGGCACCTCGGGTGTCTATGCGGCTTTCCCTGGCGCTGCGGGGATCACCTCCACGCTGGCCGACCTCAGGGTCGTCGACAAGGACGGGCAGGAACTTGCAGCGCCGGAAATTGGCGAACTGGAAGTGCGCGGCCCGATGGTGATGAAAGGCTACTGGAACGATCCAGAGGCCACTGCCAACGCCTTCCGCGACGGCTGGCTGCGCACTGGCGACATGGGCTACTTTGACGAATACGGCGCAGTCTATATTGCCGACCGCGCCAAGGACATGGTCATTTCTGCCGGCGAGAATATCTACTGCGCAGAAGTTGAACGCGTGCTTTCAATGCTGGAAGGCACAGGCGAAGTGGCACTATTCGGCGTGCCCGATGAAAGGCTTGGCGAGCGAGCAGTGGCGGCCGTGGTCTGGCGCGATGATGTCGCGATGCAGCTTGGAGCCGATGAGGTCATCGCCCATGTCCGCGCCCATCTGGCGGATTACAAAGCGCCATCGCAAGTGTGTTTTGACCTCGGCCCCTTGCCGCGCAACAATCTCGGCAAGGTCGACAAGGCCCGGCTGATCACTCGCTACAACGAAGGTTCAACTGCTTGAGCGGATCATCCGCGCCCTGACAATCAAGGACATAATTTATGCCCATGCCCAAGGATATCGGCGTCATCGACCTGATGATGAGCATCCCAATTTCGAACGACAACGCCGAGTATTACGAGTTCCTGAAGTCCCGCCTGCGCGACAAGGACAGTCTCGAGGGCTTCAAGATGCCCGCCGAATACATGTTCAAGGACATTCCCAAGACTGAAGCCAGCGAAGACAAGGTCGCCTGGCTGGTCGAACAGATGGACAAGTTCGGCATCGACAAGGCACTCGTCGGCGGCAACCATGTCGATACCGAGAGGATGGCGGCAATGGCCCGCTATCCAGATCGCCTGCTCTATAGCTACGAAGCAGACCCCAATCGCGGTCTCGATGAAGTCAAGCGCATCCGCCAGCTCAAGCGCGATCATAACCTGATGGCAGTGACCGCCTTTCCTGCCGGAACCTATCCGCAAGTCGCGATCAACGATGCCAAGTTCTACCCGATCTATGCTGCCTGCGCCGAAGAAGGCGTGCCGATTTTCGTCACCACCGGCGTATCGGGACCGCGCTTTCCCAGCCTCTGCCAAAAGACCGAACTGATCGAGGAAGTCGTATATTTCTTCCCCGAGCTCAAATTCGTCATGCGCCACGGCGCCGAGCCGTGGGAGGCGATGGCGGTGAAGCTGATGGTGAAATATCCCAACCTCTATTACAGCACCAGCGCGTTCGCGCCCAAGCATTACCCCAAGGCGATCATCAACTACGCCAACACACGCGGGGCCGACAAGATCATGTATGCCGGCTACTTCCCCATGGGGCTGAGCCTCGAACGCAGTTTCGCCGAGCTCGAAAAAGTGCCGTTCAAGGACGAAGTCTGGCCCAAATTCCTGCGCGGAAATGCGATGAAGCTTTTGGGGCTGGAGGATTGATCTGTGTCGGAATCAGCTAATGATCTTGACAGTTTCCGGGCCGAAGTTTGCAAATGGCTTGAAGAAAATTGCCCACCGGGCGCAAGGAACGTCCCGCAAAGCGCGGACAATTCGTTCTGGGGCGGGCGCAATCCGGAATATCCCAATGCCGACCGCAAGCTCTGGTTCGAGCGCATGGCAGCGCGTGGCTGGACCGCGCCGACATGGCCGAAGGAATATGGCGGCGGCGGGCTTTCCCCAGCGCAGGCCCGCGTGCTGAATGAGGAAATGGACCGGATCAAGGCGACTTCGCCGATGCAAAGCCTGGGCATCATGATGCTCGGCCCTGCCCTGCTGAAATTCGCCACCGAAGAACAGAAGCGCGAGCACATCACCAAAATCGCACGCGGCGAGATCCGCTGGGCGCAAGGCTATTCGGAACCGGGCGCAGGTTCGGACCTCGCCAGCCTGCAGACCCGCGCCGAGGACATGGGCGACCATTTTCTGGTCAATGGCCAGAAGATCTGGACGACCTATGGCCACAAATGCGACATGATCTTCACGCTGGTGCGCACCGATCCCGATGCGCCCAAGCAGCAGGGGATCAGTTTCTTGCTGATCGATATGGCCAGCCCCGGGGTCGAAGCCCGGCCAATCCGTCAGATGAGCGGCAACACGAATTTCTCCGAGACTTTTTTCACCGACGTCCGCGTGCCCAAGGCCAATCTCATCGGCGAGGTCAATCGCGGCTGGGATGTGGCCAAGTATCTGCTCACTTTCGAGCGCACGACCATGGGCGGTTCCGGCAGCGGGCGAACCGAGGAGAGCCTCGAAGCCGCCGCGCTGCGCCTGCTCGGTCGCGATGGACTCGCGCGCGAGCCGCGCCTGCGGCAGGACATTGCGGAAGTTCTGGTCGATAGCTGGTCGATCCGGATCGCTAACCGACGGCTGATGGATCAGGTCAACGCAAGGAGCGCGCCGCCCTTCACGCCATCTGTGCTCAAGGTGCTCGCAACCGAGCTGGAATTGCGCAAGACGCGGGCCTTGATGGCGCTTGGCGGCTTTAACCATCTCGATGCGGCAGGCTCGCCGGCCTACAAGTGGCTCGATGCGCCAACCAACTGCATTGCAGGCGGATCCAACGAAATCCAGCTCAACATTCTTTCCAAGCGCGCGCTCGAATTGCCCGAGGTCTGACATGGCACTTGTACTCAGCCAGGATGAGATGATGATCGCCGAGACGGCGAGCGGCCTGTTCACCCGCCACGCGCCGGTCAGCGCATTTCGCGCACTGCGCGACAGCGCAGACCCGCATGCCTCCGATCGCGATCTACTGCGCCTGCTGGCCGAAAGCGGACTGGTCGCGCCCAACGTGCCAGAAAGCGACGGCGGGCTTGGCCTTGGCGCGATTGCCGCCGGGCTGATCGCCGAGCAAGGCGGGCACGTCCTTGCCGCAGTCCCGTTGCTTGCCTCGGCGATGGCGGGCTCGCTGATTGCCAGAGCCGCCAGCGAAGAACAGAAGGCTCGGCTGATACCCGCAGTCGTGTCAGGTGAAAGCGTCCTTGCGATGGCGCTCGACGAGGCCCCTCGCCACTGGCCAGATCACATTGAATGCGTAGCTGAAGAACGGGGTGGCGCATGGAATGTCACCGGCGGCAAAACCGCCGTGATCGAGGGCTTTGGTGCCGATGGTTGGCTGGTCTCGGCCCGCGCAGGCGGCGATATCGCGGTTTTCTTGGTCAGCAAAGATGCTGCCAGCCTCGAAGTGGAACGGTTCGCCGCTGTTGATAGCCGAAACTATGCGCGTTTGCGCCTCGCCGCGACGCCAGCCGAGCGGCTGGGACAAGGCGATGTCTCTGGCGCGATCACCGCCACGCTGGACCTCGGCCGGGCCTTGCTTGCCGCGGAATTGCTCGGCATCAGCGACGAGGCCTTCGCGCGCACGGTTGCCTATCTCAAGGAACGCAAGCAGTTCGGCCGGCTGATCGGTTCTTTTCAGGCACTGCAACACCGGGCAGCACGGCTTTATGGCCGGCTCGAGCTTGCGCGCGGGGTGGTCATTGCCGCCTTACGCGCCATCGACGAGCAGGCTGCCGACGCGACCTGGCTCGCCAGTCTTGCCAAGTCAGTTACCACGAAGCTGGCGCGCGAATTACTGGCTGAGGCAGTGCAGATGCACGGCGGGATCGGCGTGACCGATGCCTATGACATCGGCCTGTTCGTCAAACGCGGGCAATGCGCCGGTGATCTACTTGGCGACGATCATTTCCACACCGAACGCCTCGCCAGCGGACACTGGCAACTGTAATTCTGCCTACCAGACCAGCGGCAGTGCAATCGGCGTGATCATTCCGCCCAACCAGGATTCGACCTGGACCCCGGGGGCCACGCGGAAGGGCGGAATCTCGGAAAGGAACTCCTCGATGGCAATGCGCATCTCTCGCTTGGCGAGATGCATGCCGATGCACATGTGCGGGCCAAAGCCGAAGCCGACGTGTCGCGGCTTGCGGTCGAGCACCACTTCATCCGGATCGGCAAATTCCTCAGGATCGCGGTCACCGAGGAATGTCGCCATCAGCACCCGGTCGCCCGGCCGCATGGTGACACCGCCGATCTCTACTTCGCGCACGCAAGTACGCGGCGTTACCGAGGACGCATAGGCACGCATGAATTCCTCGATGGCCGCATCGATCTGCCCCGGGTTATCTCGCAGGAAGGTCTGATGATCAGGACGCTCGGCAAGGTGCCTGAACTGGTGGCCGATATTGGTCGAAACGGTATCAAGTCCGCCGACGAAGAGGTTGAAACAAAAACCCATAAGCTCGTCTTCAGTCAGCTTTCGTCCGCCTGCTTCCAGCGCGATGCCATAGCTGATGAAATCGCCTGTCGGCTGCTTGCGGCGCGTTTCGATGTGTTCGCGCAAGTAGCGAGTGACGCCGCGCGTTGCATCCTGGGCCTGTTCGAGGCTGGTGGCATGCAGCAGCGAATGTTCCCATTCGAGACACTGCTCCATGTCTTCCTGCGGAAGCCCCATCAGCTCGAGGAATACGCGGATGGGAAACTCGAAGGCGAACTCCTGCATGAGTTCGCAATTGCCGCGCTGCTTGAACCGGGCGATCGCACTGCGCGCGTAATGGCGCACCCGCTCGTCCAGCGCGGCCATGCGTTTGGGAATAAACAACGGATTGATCGCCGAGCGTAGCGTGGAGTGCAGCGGCGGATCGATTTCGGAAGGAACGTTGACCCAGGTTTCGCCGATCATGCTGGCGAAATGCGAGCCACCGCCGACGCTGAAATTCTCGGTATCGAGGTATATCTGGCGCAGTTCCTGCATCCGGCGGGGGACCCATGCGCTGCCAATAGAGGTCATCTCCCCCCAGAACACCGGCGGATTTTCATGGACCGCAGCGATCAGGCTGTGCGGATTCTCGGAAGTCCGGGCTCCGACAAAAAAGGGAAACGGGCGCACCAGATCGGCCGGGATATGCGCGGGAACTTGCGGCGGACGACGTGTTTCCTGAGAATGCGACTGCTCTGCCATGTTCGATTCTCCTGCCATTATACGTTGCTCCGATGACCGCCCGACCAGACTTTGCTATGGCAGACGACCGGCCATCGCTTGACCCGTTGCGACAGGCATCCTGTCAAACACGATGATTCCCCGCAACCCTGATGTCGCGTGAGGTAAAGACTTTGCAATTGCCGGAAGGCAGGGTCACTGTGCGGCTTGGGGCTGCCACAACTGCAGCCGAAGCGCCGGGAGAAAACGATTGGATACGGTCACCAAACAGTCGCTCGCTAGCAAATGCGGCTTTATGGTTCCCGGGACGACTCTGGTAGGGGCTGCCCAGGCCAATCCCGATTGGGTGCGCAACATCACGCCTGATGACATGGCGCTGATCGCGACAACTGCCGAACGGCTCGGCTATGACAATCTCGCAGTTTCGGAGCATGTCGGCATACCTCCCGAAGTGGAGGCTGTGCGCGGCGGGCGATATTATGATCCGCTGCCGGTGTTCGGCTATCTTGCGGCAATAACGAGCAACATCCGGTTTCTGACCTATGTCGTCGTGCTGGGCTATCATCACCCGCTCGCAATCGCCAAACGTTACGGCACGCTTGATCGCATGTGTGGCGGGCGGCTGGTGCTCGGCGTGGGCGTCGGTTCGCTCAAGCAGGAATTTGACCTGCTTGGTCTTGGCGGCGCAGAATTCGAACAGCGCGGTGCGCGCGGCGATGATGCGCTCCTGGCCCTGCGCGCATCGCTCGGTAAGCGCATGCCCGAATACCACGGTCCGCACTACGATTTCGGCGATTTCATCATCGATCCCTGCGCCGTCCAGCAGGACATGCCGCTGTGGATAGGCGGGCGTTCGGCGCGCTCGCTGCGCCGCGCGATCGAACTGGGCGACGGCTGGGCACCATTTGGCCTGTCTGTGGAAGAACAGGGCGCGATGATTGCGCAGGCACGCGAAACACCGGCCTGGCATGCGCGCGCAAAGCCAATTGAAACCGCGCTCCGCCACGACGGGATGCTCGATCCTGTAGGTCAGCCCGCTAAGGCAGCCGACCGTGTCGGCGCCGTCTTTGCAGCGGGGGGAACGCAAGTCCATGTCGGCTTTGCCCACGCGTCGCGCAGCCACTTCATCGAGCAGATGGAAGCACTTGCAGCGCTGAAAATTTAAGGCCGCAGTAAAACCGGAGGAGACCGCCCCATGATGTCCAAGCCTGCAGAGCCGCAAGTGGGGCATGCGCTGAAAGTTACCAACCCTGAGCTCATTCCGACCGCGCGCTATTTCGATCCTGACTTCTTTGAACTTGAGAAGAAGCACATGTGGCCGCGCGTGTGGCAGATGGCCTGCCGGCTTGAAGAGATCCCGGCCGTCGGCGACTATACCGTCTACACCATGCTCGATCACTCGGTCCTGCTGCTGCACACTCCGGGTGGCGTGCGTGCGTTCCGGAATGCCTGCAGGCACCGGGGAGTTCGGCTGGCACATGGACCAGGCCGCTGCAGCGCCGAGGGAATAGTCTGCCCGTTCCATGGCTGGCGCTGGAATGACAAAGGCGAGAATATCTTCATCTTCGGGCGCGAGATTTTCGCCGAGGAACTGATCACCCGCGCCGAAGTCGATCTGGCACCGGTCCGCATCGAATTCTGGGCTGGCTGCGCTTTCATCAACTTTGATGCCAATGCGCCATCCTTGCGCGAATGCCTGGGACCAGTCGCCGAACGGATGGATGCACGCCATGCCGACAAGCTGAAGATGGACTGGTGGTATGGTACCGTTCTGCCGACCAACTGGAAGCTAGGCATGGAGGCCTTTCAGGAAGGCTATCACACGATGCAGACTCACCCCCAGCTCCATCAGGGGGGGCTTCGTTCCGAACGCGCCTACGGTACCGGCATTGACGGACGGGTCTATAACCAGAACCTGAGCGGCCGCGAAGCTGTTGAAGTGATGTACAACAACTTTGTCCGGCTGAGCGAGGGTATGGGCGGCATGATCCACCAAAGCGAGCTGGCGGTGCTCGAACGGCTGCGCACGATGGAAGTGCCCGACGAACCTGACCTCGCTGCACAGACCTATTACGCAACCGCCTGCGACGCGATTACCGCCGATGCCCGGGCTCGCGGCGCGGACATGTTCGACATCATGAAGGTGCTGATGGAACAGCCTTTCTACCCTGTCGAATTCATGTTTCCGCACTTCTTTCTGCTGCCGACTTTCGGGGCCATGTCATCCTATCGCGTTCGCCCGCTCACGCCCGAGACCTGTTTTTTCGAGATCTGGTCTTTGGTCATTCGCCCGGATGATGAGCCTTTCGAGGTGCCCACCGAGCCGACCATCCTGCCCCACGATTCGCAGCTGTTCCCCGAGATTCCCAAACAGGACTATTCCAATCTGCCGATCCAGCAGTTGGGGCTGCACGATATCGACTTCATGCGCCTCGCCAGGGGCAAGGAAGGCATGGGCAACAGCCATAACGGATCCGAAGGCATGATCAGCAACTGCCACCGCATCATCGACGGCTATATCGAGGGAGTGGATGACCGGAAGCTGGCGCAGGCTCAGGCGATAGTGAACTGCGGCTTCGAGTCCTCGATCCTCGATCTGGGTTTTTAGGACAGCCCACATTCTGACAATTCGTCAAATATTTCCGACTGGCGCTTGACTGGCGTCTAGTCGGCGTTGCAAGCTACCTCAATCCAGACAGACAACAGGAGAGTTTTGATCATGGCTCGCATCGATGTGAACGGACTCTCAATCGGCTACGAGATCATCGGCAATGGCAGCAAGACCGCAATCATCACGCCCGGCGGCCGCTTCCCAAAAGAAACGCCAGGCGTCCGCGATCTCGCCGAAAACCTTGCCAAACAGGACTACAGGACCGTGATCTGGGACCGTCCCAACTGCGGCGAATCAGACATTTGCTTTGACGGTGAAACCGAATCCATCCTCAATGCCGACACGCTGGCCGGGCTCCTCAAGAAGCTGGACATGGCGCCGGCTCTGGTGATTGGCGGATCAGCCGGCTCGCGCGTTTCGCTGATCGCTGCGCATCGTCACCCCGATGTGGTCCGCAAGCTGGCATTGGTTTGGATCACCGGCGATGCCATCGGGCTGTCGGGGCTTGTCGGGGTCTATTGCGGCGGCCTTTACGTGGCGGCAAAGTCTGGCGGAATGGCAGCGGTCGCGGAAGACCCCGGCCTCGCCGAACCCATTGCCCGCAATCCGGGCAACCGGGACCGCGTGCTGTCACAGGATCTCGAAACCTTCTGTGAAACCATGCAGCGCTGGGGGCGCTCCTTCTTGCCTGAGGGCGGCTCACCGGTCCCGGGCCTGTTACCTGACGATTTGCGGCAGATGAAACAGCCAACTCTGGTCGTTCGTTCCGGCCATTCCGACCCGCATCACCCGCGCTACACGACCGAACAGGTCCATGCGCTGATCCCCGGCTCGCAGATGGTGGAGCCGCCATGGGGCGACCGCGAATGGCTTGAGCGGATGGCTGATAGTGTAAATGGACTGTTCCTCAACTGGGGCAAGCTTGCCCCGCAACTCACGACGTTTGATTCAGGCGCTGGCTGAGAGGAGAACGAAAATGGGCTTCCCGTTTAAGCTGGTATCGGCCGATTCCCACATAATCGAGCCACCAACCCTGTGGGAAGAACGGATCGACAAACGTTTCCGTGATCGCGCTCCGGCAATCCTCAAAGGCGAGGTTACGGACTATTTCGTCGTCGATCGGCTGGCAGCGCAGGGCAAGCGTGAGCCGCGCGGGGGACTGGGCCTGCTGGCGACAAAGCCGAAATACACGGATCCCGAGAACTGCAGCTTCAATCATCGCGGGCGCTTCGAGGATATCCCCGAGAGCAGCTATGAACCCCATTTGCGGGTCGCCGAGCTGGACAGGGAGGAAGTGGAGGCGGAACTGCTTTATCCTACCATGGGCTTGACGATCTACGACCTCGCAGACCGCGAATTCCGTTACGCCTGTTTCAGCGCCTACAACCGCTGGATCGAGGACTATTGCCGCGCAGCGCCACGGCGTCTGTTCGGCGTGGCGATGATTGCGACCGACGACATAGAGCGCGACGTGGCGGAAATGGAGCGCTGCGCCAAGGCCGGTCTTCGCGGCGCGATGATAGCGATCAGTCAGGGATCGGGCAAAAGCTATGGCGACCCGGAATTCGACCGGCTGTGGGCAGCCAGCGCCGATCTTGCGATGCCAATCAGCCTTCACGTTGCCGCGAGCGAAACCGGCTTCGGGGTGACCGGAAACATGTTCGCCGATTTTTCCTGCGGCTTTGGCCCGACGATGTACACCATTGTCGCGATGATCTTTTCGGGGGTCTTTGATCGCCATCCCGGTCTCAAGGTCATTTCTGTCGAGAATGACGCGTCATGGCCGCTCGCAGTGCTTGAGCGAATGGACGACCGCTGGACCCATGATCGCAAATGGTCGCGCGGCGCATCGCTCATATCGGGCCGGATGCCGAGTCAGGTATTCCGCGATCAGGTCGCCTGCTCGTTCATGCGCGATCGCACGGCGTGCCTCTCGCTTGACATTATCGGACGGAAAAACGTTATGTGGGGCTCCGATTTCCCGCATTTCGATGGCGCCTGGCCCAATAGCGCCGCCATCCTGGAACGCATCTTCGAAGGTATTCCACTCGAAGACCAGAGGCTGATCGGCCGCCAGAACGCCATCGATTTTTACGGCCTGCCACTTGATGCCTGATGCCTGACACCAATCTACCGTATTTCTGCCAGGGAGCCTTCTGGCAGGATCTGCCGGTCGGCTGGAAGGCGCGCACGCGGCGCCGCACGATAACCGAAAGCGACCTCGTCGCCTTCATTTCGGCAACTGGAATGCTGGAAGAGATTTTTGTCGATGCG
>JANLSP010000487.1:0-4550 GCA_031362485.1 Novosphingobium sp. | reverse complement strand
GTCAACCACGACATAAGGTCACCAAGTGTATTTCATTCGTTTGAACGATTGGGGCTTCTCCGCATTGCAGCTTTGCCGATTGAAATCGCCCAACCCAAATCGGCAACATACACAAGCGGCCAGACAACGACCTTACAAGAGGATAGTCCCATGTTTCTCACAGGCGTAATGGCGGGACCAATCGCGGGTCTCAAGTACCAGACTCCCAGCTGCGCTGGCCTGACCAACGAACGGGGCGAATTTCACTATCGGCAAGGCGAGCGGATTGCCTTCCTTGTCGGAAATTCTGCCATCGGTTATGCGGTCGGTGCCCCGCGCCTTACGCTCGCCAATATCGTCACACGGGTTGACGGCAATATTCACAAGTTGATGGATGCCGGCCTGACTAATGTCGCCCGGTTTCTCTGCTCGCTCGACCGCGATGGCAATCTCGACAACGGCATCGAGATCGCACCCGAAATTCACGACATCGTCGGCAGAAGGAAGATCAATTTTCGCCATGACGTCTCCTTTGCAGGACCGACCGTCGATCAGGTCGCGGCCTTCGCTGCCGATCCGCTGGTCCTCGAACTGCTCGGCGAGTTGAGCCACAGCGGCGTGTTCGCCGACAGGGCTCTCCGCAGGCTGGTTTCGGCGGCAGCCGCCCGCAACCAGGTCCGGCGCAATGTTCTCGGCATCGTCCGCCTCCGGGATGTCAAGGTGCCGCTCCAGAACGGCTCACACGTCTATGCCGACATCTTTCGCCCGGACAGGGAAGGCGCCTATCCGGTAATCATGAACTGCGGGCCTTACGGGCGCGCGTTCAATCATCATACCGTCTGCAACGAGGACGATTTCGAAGCCCACGAAGAGATGGAGGAGCGCTACTTCCTGGGAAATTCGGACGGACTGGTGTTCGAGAACCACGAGAGCGTCAACACTGCAGCTTGGGTGCCGCACGACTACATCGTCATGCGGGTCGACGGGCCGGGGATGGGCAAGAGCCCCGGCAAGCTTGCGATCTGGGGCATCGGCGCGGCGGAAGCCTTTCGCGATGCTATTGACTGGGCGGGTGAGCAGCCCTGGTCGAACGGCAATGTCGGCCTGTGGGGCATGTCCTATCTCGCCATGAGCCAGCATCAGGTCGCGAGCGTTCACCCCAAACATCTGAAGGCGATGATCGCGATCGGGACTGACGTCGATATGTATGAGGAGGTTGTCTACACGGGCGGCATCTTGAACGAGGAGTTCTTCCTGCACTGGTATCCGGCGGGTGTGCTGCCAGCCGTTTGCGGTGAACCCGATGATGTCGATTTCATCAACTCCATCCGGAACGCGCCATTCAAGGATTCAGCCCCCGAGGCGATCTTCGGCCCGCGTGCGGAAGTATTCATGAGTCCCGACATGAGCGGCGTGAAAGTTCCGCTCTGGTCCGTCGCCTGCACCACGCATATCGCGCACTTTCACCAGCTGGGCAGCAGTGAGGCCTATCTCAACACACCGACGCCGCACAAGAAGATCGATTTCCGCGAGGATTGGTTCACCCGCGCCTATTCGAGCGAGATGGTGTCCGAGCATCGCGCGTTCTTCGATCATTGGCTGAAGGGCATCGACAACGGCGTGATGGGCCAGCCCCCGGTGCAGCTTGAAATACGCGCAGGCAATGGCTGTTCCTTCATGATGGAAGAAAATGAATGGCCTATCGCACGCACCGATTACAGGAGGTGGTACCTTGATGCGTCTCCTTCAGATTGGCAGGGTGACGCCTATCGTGATGACTTTTTGCGCTTGCCGCTGACAGCACCGGAAATCACTGCACACATCAGGTATTCGGCAGAAATTCCTCTGGATGTCCGCACCGGCCCGCCAGCGGCGCTGGTGCCGGTTACTCCACTGGCTGCGTTTCAGCTATGGAAGACAGGAGTTTCCTTCATCAGTGAGCCGGTGAGTGAAGACATGATCTTCGCCGGATACAGCAAGGCCAACCTCTGGGTTTCGTCAAGCAGCATGGACATGGACATTTTCGTGACGTTCCGGATCTTCGACGAGAACAGCTTAGAAATGGATTACACGGGCCCGACCACCATGGGCCTTGCCAGCAAAAACTACCCGCTGGCGAAGGGATGGCTCAAGGCTTCACACCGCAAGAAGGACGAGGCCAGATCCACCGAATATACGGTCAAGCATACGCACCTCAAGGCAGACCATATGCCGCTTTCGCCTGGCGAGATCGTGCCCGTCGAGATCGAGATCATTCCCAATACGGCGCTGATCCGGAAAGGACACCGCATCCGCGTCGATATTCAGCCTTATGATGGCTTCGGGCATGGGACACGGCATGCATATGATGAGAGGCATCACGATGGCGTGCAATATACGATCCATACCGGCCCGGACTATCCGAGTTTCATTCAACTGCCCATTGTCCCGGCAAAATGACGCCCGACCTTGTGCCAATTAGCAAAATTTGATGGAGAGACACATGACACTCGAAGAGCTGGCTGCACGCACCGAAATTCACGATGTGCTGCTGCGCTATTGCCGCGGTCTTGACCGGGTCGACATGTCGCTGGTGCGCGGTGCATTCCATAAGGACGCCTACATCCATTTCCCAGAGAGCCTCCATGTCGGCGGAGCCGAAGGGTTCTTCCAGTTTCTGACTGCCGAGATGCCGCGTTTTGAGCGCACAATGCACTTCCTCGGCAACAGCCTGATCGAGTTCGATGGTCCGGATATCGCCTATGTCGAAACCTACCTGCAGGCCGACCATCAAGGCTCGGAACGCCACCATTGGAAGAATGAAACGGTCAAATTGTGGGCGCGCTATCTGGACCGCTTTGAACAACGAAACGGCGTTTGGCTGATCGCCGAGCGGCGGCTTATGGTCGACTGGATGTACCGTTATCCCAAGGGAAACTGGTTCGACGATCATCCTGATGCATCCACCACACGCCGTGACGGCACAGACCGCGCCCTGCGCAAGGTCGCTGGCTTCCACGGCACACCAATCGCCGAGAAGTCGCTGGCCGACAGTTGAAGCATCTGCCTATCCTTTGGTCACTTGGAGATAGCTGCTTGCGCGCAACCCGTCTTCGCGGCATGTGATTTATTCACACAGAAGTCCGCGTCAGGGGATCAGATTTGGCAATCGTGCGAAATACCAACATCCTAGGCAAGCCGCGCCGCCGCAAGGTCAAGATCGTTGACGAGATCATCGAATCCCTTCGCCAGGATATCGTGACGGGTCGAATCCCCGACGGCGAACGACTTCCAAGCGAAAAGGAATTGTCGGAGCAGTTCGGTGTCAGCCAGCCCACTGTTCGGGAGGCAGTCAGGGCCTTGGAGACCATGGGCCTGATTGAAGTGCTGCATGGTACGGGCACATTTGTCCGAAGCCAGGGAGACTATGCTCTTGCGGCAGCTCTCCAGACGCTCCTACAACTCCAGCAAGTTGGCATCATGGACGTGCTCGCAATCCGGCAGGTACTTGGCCGATATTCCATCGAACTAGCGGCAATAAACGCAACACCAGCCGATCTGGGCGCGATCTCGGATGCCTGTTCCTTTTTTGACAAAGCCGAAGGGAAGCAGGATGCGGGCACGATAGTCGCGAATATTCTGGGCTTCCAGAAGGCCGTATCCGCGGCCGCGCACAGCTCCCTCTTGCAGTCGCTGGAAGGATTTCTTCTGGCCCTGTTGCAGGAAGTTCAGGCCAGCTCGCTGATTGGAAAAGGAGCGCAATTCTGGTGGTCACGAGCTATGGAATTCCAGCCGCACCGGGTCGCCATTCTTGATGGATTGCGCTCGGGCGATCCCGTCCAGGCACGCGCGGCGATGGACGGTTATTTTGACGCCCAGCGCCAAAGGTTCGAACAGGACGCCGGACTAAGGGCATTGAATCTCTCAAACCCCGGCCTCATTGGGGTTGTCTCGGACATGGTGCGCCTGATCAAGGCTTGAGTGGCTTGCGTGCGCAACGCGGACCCCTGCCCTGCCCATTTCTCTCAGATCGCGACATTCGCCCGCTCAAGCACGCTGGCCGAAATGATGTTACTTTCAACGTCGCACAGCTGCCGTCCGTAGTTTTCCATGCAGGTCTGGATGTTATGCGCGGCGTGGAGGCTGCCCGCCCGGCAGTTGCGGGCGACAAGCTGCAAGGGCTGCTTTTTCGCGATGCCCGATGCGCCAGATGCCTTGAACAGCGTTTCAACGGCAGTTGCGCATGTATCCCACACATATGCGCCATCCGCGTGGTAGCGCACGATGTCGGCGGGAGTGGCTAAGCCGCCTTCCTCAAAGAGGCGGTCGAGATCGTCAAGCGAGGCCTCGGCGACACAACGCGCCGCCTTGATCTGCATCTGGACGGTGCCAACATTGATATGCGTCACCGGCGCATCCTTTTGTCTGTTGTACGGGGAATAGGCGATCGGCTTTTTGCCGATGCTGTCGAGGAACAGTTCGAGCGCATGTTCGGCCATCCCTACCGCATTTCCTGTTCCGACCATGATCGACCGCCCGAGCCCGCCGGGCCTTGGCCCATTACCGGCGCGCTTTCGTTCGGCCAGACGTTG
>JANLSP010000352.1:0-1564 GCA_031362485.1 Novosphingobium sp. | reverse complement strand
ACAATCATGGCGATGATCGCGCCGATATATATCGTGCCCCAGAACAGGGGAATTGCGCCGTAATCCTTACCAGCATCGGCACCGGGAGTGGCCATGGGATCAGGCCCCCAATGGGTTCCGAACAGGAAATCGGCCGGGTTGATCATGGTGAAGAACCGTCCGGTCTCGAACACCAGCGATGCGACAATACCGAAAGTGGTGAGCACCGCGATCAGCGATGCAAGCAGCAGCCCCGCCATGATTGCCCGTTCGACCTGCGTGCGCGCGGTAAATTCAGGCCGAAGCCGCATGAAGGCAGCAGCTCCGGCAGCAAATCCGATCAACAAAGTCGCGACAATGCCGATGGTGCCATAGAAGTTCAGTGCGGTGCGCATGGGCGCTGCCAATTGGCTGGCGAGCGGATTGAATGCTGCTGCACCGGGGGACTTGGCCAGCGTCCGCGCCTCCGACAGGATGGAATCGCGCTGGAAGCCGAAGGCCGGCAATTGCGCCGCAGCCGGCGATTTAAGTGCTTCGCTTTCGGCAAGGCCTGGCGTTACCGACGACCAGATTGCCGCAAACAACAAGGCAGGCGCGATGATCGCCAGTGCGACGAACCAACCGTGATAGATTGGCAACGAGTGCAGTGCCCGGCCGGCATCGCGCCGAAAAGTTCGCGCCCGCGCACGCGCCGCCAGCCATCCGATCAGGCCCAGACCAAAGGCCAGGAGGATCGGAATGACGGGTGACACGTGCAGGTAGCTCCTTTGCTCAGGCTTATTTGAGCGTCGAGGGATCGAGCTTGGTCAGATCAGTGGCGATTTTGGCATTGGCTGCCTGAACAGCGTCAGGCGCGACAACCATGCCGGCCTTTGACAGCACGCCGTCCTTACCCCAGCTTGCAGCCCACTGGGCAACGTATTCCTTCAGGCCCTTTATCGCAGCGATGTGAGCCGACTTGACGTAAACATAGAGCGGACGGGCGCCGGGATAGGAGAAATCAGCGATCGCGGCATAGCTGGGAGCGACACCGTTCATCGTCAGGCCCTGCAACTTGTCCATGTTTTCCTCAAGATAGGAAAAGCCGAAAATGCCGACGGCCTTGGGATTGGCTTCGAGCTTCTGCACGATGAGATTGTCGTTCTCCCCGGCATCGACATAGGCTCCATCGCCGCGCACCTCGCTGCAGATTTTTTCATACTGCGGCTTGTCCGTGTCCTTCATCGCTTTCATCGCAGGGTCGGTTTCGCAACCCTTGATCAGGATCAGCTCCTTGAGCGAATCGCGCGTGCCCGAAGTCGATGGCGGGCCGTAGACCAGGATCGGTTCGGCCGGGAGTGCGGGATCAACGTCTTTCCACGTTTTAGCCGTGTTGGGCTTGCCGAACGGATTGGCGGCAATCGCCTTGTAAATGGTCGCCTGCGATAACGGCAGCGAGAGCCCGCCCTTGGCCTCGCCAAGCGTGATGCCATCAAGGCCGACCTGTATTTCAACAATGTCGGTCACGCCGTTCTTGGCGCAATCATCATATTCCGACTTCTTCAACCGGCGTGAGGCGTTGGCGATGTCAGGAAACTGGGTGCCC
>JANLSP010000324.1:0-2357 GCA_031362485.1 Novosphingobium sp. | reverse complement strand
GCCCGGCCATCATCGCCGCCATGCCTTTGAGATTGCGGGTATCGGGCACATTTTTGAGCGCGGCTGCGTCGAACGCGGTGAGCACGGCATTGCGTTTCGCCGGGCTGAGCGCGACGAAGCCCGCCTCCTCGGCCGCCATGGCCGCCGCATCGATCCGCGTCAGCGCGCCGACCAGCTCGATGCGCCGATCCGGAGAGGCCCAGTTCAGGAGCAGTGCATCGAACTTGGCCGGAACTTTTGCGGCGAGCGCGCCGGGGGTGTCGGTCTGCGGAATCATCGTGTCGGCCACCGCGCTGAGCAGTGCCGTGCGACCCGCATCAAGGAAACGGCTTGCGCGCGGGCGCCTGCGCGGCGCGGTCAGGGCCTTGGCCGGCAGCGCGGTGGCGCCGAGCAGAAGGGCCATTTGCGCGAGCAAGCCGCGGCGGTCGATGGCAGTCAGATCTGACATGGGTAGTTCTCCTGTCTCAAGTTCGCCTCGCGCCTTCAGGCCGCATTCCAGCAATCGCGAATGTAAGTGTAGCCCTCGGTGTAAACTTCTTCGGGGTTGGCAAAGAAATCGCGCCAGACACGTGTCGCCGCCGCCAGTTCAGGCAGTGCGCGTCCGAAGGCTTCGATGGTCATCCAGCCCTGATAACCCAGTTCGCGCAGCGCTATGATGGCCTCGCGGATTTTCGCATGGCCGCGCCCCGGCGTGCCACGATCATTCTCGGAAATATGAACGTGGGCGAGGTTGCCCGAGGCGTGGATGGTTCGCAGCGCCGCAATCGGATCCTTCTCCTCGATGTTGGCATGGAACGTGTCATAGAGGATGCCGATGCCGCCCTCGCCGACGCGTTCGGCATAGGCGACTGCCTGATCCATCGTGCCCAGCAAATAGGCCTCGAAGCGGTTGAGCGGTTCGAGCCCGGGGGTGATCCCAGCGGCCCGCATCAGCGGCAGCACTTTGCGGTGAACCACGGCACAGCGCTCAAGCTCCGCCTCGGTCGGCGGATTGCCGGAAAACACCCCGAGCGGCTGGAACCATGGCCCTGCCATCACTTGCGCACCCAGCGCATGCCCGCAGGCGATAACCCGGGAGAGATGATCGACCCCGGCGGCGCGCGCGGCAGCATCGGGCGAAAGCGGCGAATGCCCCTCGTCGGGGATCAGCGCCACCATTGTCCGCTCCAGCCCGATGTCATCGAGCACGCCAGCCAGCCAGCGATAGTGCCCCTCGTCCGAAGCGTCGAACACCGGCACTTCGACGCCGTCGAAGCCGGTTGCCTTCAGCGCTTTAAGCACCGGCACGTGCTCCTCGGTCACATGCCCGGTCCACAGCAACAGGTTCATGCCGATTTTCATTTGGTTTCGGTTCCCCGTTCGAGCAGCCAGATCGCGCCAAAGATGAAGAACAGCGCAACCGGCATCACGGCAATCGTCTGGAACGACTGCGCTGCCGCGCTTGCCTCGTCGCCGCCGACAGCCATCTTGGCGCGGTCATAGATTGCGCCGATCTTGGGCAGCACGAAATAGATCGACAACGCCCCGGCAAAGCCGATCAGGCCAATGCCCCACGGCCCGCTTTTGGGAAAGCGTCGCGCGGCGGCCGCCAGCATCGTCGGCCACATGAAGCACACGCCGATCGCCCACAGCGTCGCGGCGACCAGTGCGGTGGAGGGCGAATTGGCCGTGCTGAGCAAGTATAACCCGATAGCAGCGGGGATGGTGGTGAGGCACAGCAGCCCGGTGTCGGAAAAGCGATGCGCCAGTGCGCCGGCGAAGTGCCGCATGATGAACATGATCGCTGAAACATAGACCAGCAGCAGAATGCCCGACATGCCGACCGTGTCGCTGAGGGCGATATTGACCCACTGGCCCGGCCCGAGCTCAGTGGCAGCGGTGAGCAGCATGACCGCAAAAAACGCCCAGAAGCTGATCCGCTTGAACGGCTCGGCAATCATCTCGCTGAAAGTAACGCCGCGCACGGTACTTTCGGTTTGCGGGAAATCATGGCGCAGCGCCCACACGCCGAGAACCACACCCGGTATTGCGGTAATGGCGACCAGCACGCGCCAATCGATGACCTCGCGGTCGATCAGGAAATAGCTGAGCAGACCGCCAATTATCAGGCCGAACGGCCACCAGGCATGCAGCGAATTGAGCTTGCCGGTCTTGTCCTCGGGGTAGAGCGTGGTCGCGAGCGGGTTGATCGAGCCCTCGGTCGCGCCCCAGCCAAAGCCCCAGACAACCATGCCGAAATTGAGCAAGTTCTGCATCGTGCCATAGTCGGTAGATTGAGCGGCAAACAGTGTCAGCGCCGGTCCTGCAACGAAGCACAGCGCAGCAAACAGGATCACCCGCTTGGCCCCGAACAGGTC
>JANLSP010000291.1:0-2251 GCA_031362485.1 Novosphingobium sp. | reverse complement strand
CATGCCCGATTCCGTCTTTACCTCGATGAACCCGACCCAGTCCGAAATCTACTTCGACAATATCAGGGCATGGCTGGAGCGGAATTCGGCCTGATCAGCCAGTCCGGCCCAAGATCCGCCACTGACGGGCAGCCCATCAAGGTGAGGTTCCGGCTCAATTCCTCGCGGAAAATCTCGAGCACCGAGCGCACACCGCTCTCGCCCTCGCAGATCAGGCCATAGAGGTAGGGCCGGCCGATGAATACGCCGCGCGCGCCAAGGCACAGTGCAGTGATGACATCGCTGCCACGCCGCACGCCGCCATCGAGATAGACTTCGGCCCTATCGCCAATCCGGGCAACAATTGCGGGGAGTGCGTCGATCGAGGCCAGGCATCGGTCAAGCTGCCTGCCGCCGTGATTCGAGACAACGACACCGTTCGCGCCGATCTTGTCGACCGCCATGGCGGCATCGTCGGCGTCGAGAATACCCTTGATATAGAGCGGCCCCTCCCAGTTATCCCGGATGAAGGCAACATCGTCCCAGTCGAGCTCGTTCATCATCAGCTTGAACAGGAAATCGCGCGAAGCCATCGCTTCGGCGACGCTCCTGCCGAGTCCCCCGGAGGCGGCCAGCTCTTCTTCTGCGGCTTCCCTCGCCATCTCCAGAAAGTGCGACGAGGCGATCCGCTTGTGCTTCAGCGTCTGGTAAATCCATTTCCAGTGCGGCAGCATGTGCAGTGCCCGTCCGGGAGTGATCGTCCAGGGCAGCACCATGTTCCAGCGCCGTTCGCCTTCGCGGTTGCCCAGCGTCATGACATCGACTGTCACGAACAGCGCAGTGAACCCCGCCGCGCGGGCGCGATCGAGCAATTTTGCGAGGCGGACGCGGCCGCCGATCGGATAGAGCTGGAACCAGTGGTTTTGCTGGGTCGCTTGGCCCACTTCCTCGAGATTGTAACTTGAGGCCGTGCTGAGCGCCAGTCTCGTGCCGCAGGCCTCCGCCCCGCGGGCCGCGGCAACATCGCCGGTGTAGTGCGCCAGCCCCATCGCGCCGACCGGCGCAAGCGCAATCGGCATCGAGACCGGCGTTCCCGCCATGGTCGCCGCGAGGCCGGGATTGGCCACGCCGGTGAGCGCGCGCTGGCGCAGCCGCCAGTTGCGGAATGCGGACATGTTTTCGCCCAGCGTCGTCTTGTCGTCTGCGCCGCCCTCGACATAGGCGAGCGCCACATCGGGCAGCTTGCGCCTCGCCCGCTGGTGCCAATCCTCGACGCTGATCGGACGATTGCCGTCGCTCAGGCGGAACCGGAATGAACTCATTACGCCTCGCTCCCCCAATGGCCGGCCATCATGCGGCGACTGCTTCGACCCAGACCGCGACCGGACCGCGCAGGCTGAAGTTGTGATAGCTGACCGGCCTGGCGAGCCGATATGCCGGAAGTGCATCGAGCAGGGCATTGGTGACTTCCAGCGCCTCCATCCGCGCGAGAATGGCACCAAGGCAGGTGTGCAGCCCATAGCCGAAGGCGAGATGCGACCTGGCCTCGCGCCGGATGTCAAATGTATCGGCCCGCTCGTGACGCTCCGGATCGCGCCCCGCCGCGCCGAGCAGCATGACCACTTCATCGCCGGGCGACAGAGGCTGACCGGCCAGCGTGGCACCTTGCGAGCCGACGCTGCGCATCATTACCTGCGTCACGCCTTGCCAGCGCAGCACTTCCTCGACAGCACCGGGCACGAGGCGGCGCTGCGCGCCCATTGCCTGCCACTCGTCCTGAAAGCTGCCGAAAGTTGCCACTATATGGCCCAGCCAGTTTGACGTGGTCTCGTTGCCGGCGAACATAAGCTGGCGCACATTCACCATCATCGCCTCGTCAGACAGTCGATTGGCGACATCGGAGTGCACCATCGCGCTGATCAGATTTTCGCCGGGGTGACGACGGCGAAATTCGAGCTGTTCGAGCAGAAAAATGCCGAGCTCCTCCTTCGCGCGCTCACTCGCCAGCCAGTAGGGGTCGTTGGCATAGTCGATCGGGAAGCCGCCAACCGTGGCCCGCGCCATGTCATCGGCCCATTTGATCACGGTCGCGCTCATCTCACCTGAGACGCCCATCATGTGGGCAATGACCTGCGCCGGCAGCGGACGGCAGAGTCCGGCAAACAGATCGCAGGACTCGCCTGCACGCAGCCGTTCCATCAGCGGCCCGAGCATGCCGGCGACGATAGCGCGAACCACCGGGACCAGCTCCGGCCGGGCTGGCACCGCGAGC
>JANLSP010000476.1:0-2697 GCA_031362485.1 Novosphingobium sp. | reverse complement strand
GGCCATGCGGCCCGACGGCGGTCTGGCGCTGGGGGCTATACTGGCATCGGTCCTCAAAAATCCCGGACAGATTTCTGATTTGATGCAGTCTTCCAAATTGTTCCAACGCGCCCTTGCTGACCTTGACCATGGCGCTCAGCAGTCCGGGCCGCGCTTCGCTTTCGACTTGCGCTGATCAGGCGGCGACGCGCGACGCGCGGCGGAAGCCTTCGGGATCCTCAATCTTGATCCGCTCCATCTGCTTTTCGACTTCGCCGGCATGCAGATCGACCGACTTGCGGGCATGCGACAGATCAATGTCCGCCACCATCGGCTTGTCGGTGTTCACGCCGGTCATTGCCAGGCGGACGAATTCCCAGGGCCGGCGGAGCGCATCGGCCGCCGCCGTGCCTTCGAATCCGCAGTGTACCATGCAGTTCGAGCACTTTTCGTATTTGCCAACTCCATAATCATCCCAGTCAGTTCCTTCCATCAGTTCAGAAAATGTCTGAACATAGCCTTCGCCGACCAGATAGCACGGCTTCTGCCAGCCGAAGACGGTGCGCAGCGGCATCGACCAGGGCGTGCATTCATAGCTGCGGTTTCCGGCGAGGAAATCGAGGAACAGCGGCGAATTGGTGAACTTCCAGGCCTTGCCGCCTTTGCCGCGGCTCAGCAGGTCGCGGAACAGGTTCTTGGTGCGCTCGCGGTTGAGGAAGTGCTCCTGATCGGGCGCGCGCTCATAGGCATAGCCGGGCGAGATCGTTGTCTCGACGCCGCGCTTTGCCATCAGATCAAGGAATGCGGCCAGCCGAGCGGGATCGGCATCGTTGAACACGGTGCAGTTGATCTGCACGCGGAAGCCTTTGGCCAGCGCGAGGTCGATGGCTTCCATTGCGACGTCATAGACCCCGTCCTGGCAGACCGACTTGTCATGCATCGCCTGATCGCCATCGAGGTGGATCGACCAGGTAAAAAAGCCGTTGGGCTTGTAGTCGTCGATCTTCTTCTTGAGCAGCAGCGCGTTGGTGCACAGGATGACGAACTTCTTCCGCTCGAGATAACCCTCGACAATCTTCGGCATGTCGCGATGCAGCAGCGGCTCGCCGCCGGCGATGGAAACGGCAGGGGCGCCGCATTCCTCAATGGCATCCATGCATTCGTCATACGACAGGCGCCGGTTTAGAATGGCGTCGGGATAGTCGATTTTGCCGCAGCCCTTGCAGGCCAGATTGCAGCGCAGCAGCGGCTCGAGCATCAGCACCAGCGGATACTTGCCGCCCTTCATCGAATTGACAATTGCATGACTGCCGATGCGAAACGCAGGGGCGAGGGGGAGTGACATGGCGACTCTTTTCGTGGCTTGTTCCGCGCTTCAGAGGACTGTGCGCGAACCGTGAGGAGGCCCTTTCGCCGATTTTCCGCCAGTTTTCAACCGGCGCGTTCATCGCCATTACAGAATCGGCCTGCTAGGGGCTGCCCTTGAGTTGATTGAGGACCGATATGTTCAGAACGATTGCCACCGCCGCTGCACTTACCCTCGCGGTTTCCGCGGCGCACGCGCAAGTGGCCGATCCCGCCATTGCAACGGTCAATGTGCTCAACAGCGGACTGATCGCTGCCATGCGCGCAGGACCGCCCGCCGGCCAGTCTGGCCGGGCGCGCCTCGTGACCCCTGCGATCGACCGCTCCTTCGATATCCCCTTGATGACCCGTCTGGCTGTCGGTCCCGCATGGACACGGATGACACCCGCCGATCAAAGCGGTCTGGTTGCCGCCTTCCGCGCGCTGACTATCGCGCAATATGCCAGGAATTTCGAAAGCTATGGCGGCGAGAGCTTCTCTGTCGCGCCGCAAGTCGAAACACGCGGCGGCGACAAACTGGTGCGAACCACGCTGAATGTGCCTCGGGGCAGTTCGGAATCGCTGAACTACCGGCTGCGCGCAAGCGGTGGGCAGTGGAAAATCATCGATGTCTATTTCCGCAATTCGATCAGCCAGCTGGCAACGCGGCGCTCGGAGTTCGCCCGGCCGCTGGCAACTGGCGGCGCACAAGGACTGATCGCGCACCTTAACCGGCTGGCAAGCCGGCCTGCGGCTGGCGGGGTGCGGTAAAACCGATCAGCGCGGCGGGTTGGGGCCCTTGGCACCCATGAAATAGCGCAGGCTGAAACTGATAACTTCGGCGCGGCCCTGATGAACGAAGAATGCATCGCGCCATTTGGGCGGGCCAAGTCCGATGCGGGCGTTGCGCGAGAAGCCTACGCCTTCGCGCGGGATGCCGAGCATGGCGCGGTCGACGTCACCATTGGCATTCTCGTCGTGAAATGCCTGCACGGCATACTGGCCAGCGGGAACATTGGGAACGGTGATCGTGGTGACGCCTGCGCGCGCCGCAACTTCGGTGTGCAGCACGCAGCCATCAGCGAGAAAGCGCTCCTGCGGGCAGATATCGACGACCACCCGGCCGCGTGCGTTGCGCACGTTTGCCACGTTTATGGTAATCGATCCGGCCGCCTCGGCCATGGCCAGTGCGAGAAGAATGCTCATGCGTGCGCCTCCATCACTCCGGTTTCGTTCCACCTGAGGGCTTTGAGCACGGCATCGGTGATATGCGGTGCGTTGAGCCCTGCGAGGTCGTATTGCTTGTCGGGTGCGTCGTGGTCCTGGAACAAGTCGGGCAGGCGCAGGGTGCGGATCTTGAGGCCTGCATCGAGC
>JANLSP010000275.1:0-2378 GCA_031362485.1 Novosphingobium sp. | reverse complement strand
TGGGCTGGTCACACCACGATGGTTGTTCTCGGCGAGCCACTTGTCCTGATCATTGGTCCGCGTCCACAGATCCATCAGCTCATCAAGGTGATAATCGACGCCTTCGACCGCGTCCTTATGAACGAACCATTTGTTGACGGCATGGGTTTCAGCCGGGCCAATCGGCATACAGCTGAACACGAAGGCATGGTCCGCAGTGGCATGAGCAAAGAGATGCGGATCGATTGCCCAGCGCATTGAGCCAAGATCGCCGCCATCCAGGTCGCACATCAGCTTCTACGACAAGTGCTGACCGTCGTCGGAGATTGAAACGCAGCCGTCGTTGAGCGCGAAACGGGCGATTTGCCAGCAATCGCCCTCAATCGCGGTTTGGGCCAGGCCAAGGCCATCCATCCGCGCAGCAAAGGCAGCGTTGCGGGCATCTTCGCCGCTATCGAAATGCCGGGACATGTTGACCGGGAAAGTTTTGGAAAGCTCGGGGTGGCCGGTTGCGCAGTGGTAGCACTCGCGCGCATTTTCCATCACCAGCTTCCAGTTGGCATATTCAACCAGCACGCTGGATGCGGCCAGCTTGGCATCCTTGAAGTTATGCGGTGCCGCATAGATCGCGAACTGCTTTGCAAAATCGCCAAATTGGGGCGGGCTTTCGGCAAGGCAGATGAAAGTTGCACCGGCAACGCACTCGGTCGCGATGTGCTGCAGTCCGTGGTCTTCCCTGCGGAAGTCATCGGGCATGCGGCCGGCGGCCAGCAGCGCGCCATTGAGGTCGTAGGTCCAGCGGTGATAAGGACAGACCAACCTTGCTGCAGAACCGCTTCCAGGCTGGCACAGGATCGAGCCACGGTGGCGACAACTGTTGTGAAATGCCTTGATTTCGCCGTCGCGATTGCGGGTGATAATCACCGGCCAATTGCCGACTGACATGGCCAGATAGCTGCCTGGATTGGGCAATTCGCATTCGAATGCGGCCATCAGCCAGCTCTGGCCATAGATTGCAGCCATGTCGAAATCATAGGCACGCTGTTCGAGATAAAGGCTCTGCGGGAGACTATAATCTTCACGGCGTAATGAGAATTGTTTGTCTGCCCAGGCCAGGTCATGCATCAGAATTTTCCCGGAGGTGCGTTGGATGCTTAGAGTGGCCGATTATCTCTGCTAACAAAAATCAACTTTTGGCATAGGCCCATGCCAAAAATGGAATCCTGCTGCTATGGATCGCCAGTCGAAGCGGAAGGACCATGCAATCGCCAACAAAGGTGCCATGAATCGCCGCTGGTTGCCGCTCAATGCGCTGCGTGCGTTTGAAGCCGTCGGCAAGCATTTGAGCTTTACCGGCGGTGCGGCGGCACTGTCAGTCTCGCAAAGCGCTATGAGCCGCCATGTCAGCGCGCTGGAGGATTTGCTGGGCCAACAACTGTTCGAGCGCGAGGCCGGGCGGCTTTCGCTGACGCCGGCCGGCGATCAACTGCTCGCGGTCGTGGGAAAGTCGCTGGAGCGGATCGAGCTGACGATGAACGCCATTCGCGACGAGAGCGTGCCGGCGCGCGCGATGCGGCTGCATGTTCCTCCGTCATTGCTCCAACAGATGTTCATGCCGATGCTCGGCGATTTCAGGCGCGATCATCCAGAACTGCGCATCGATGTATCCAGCGCCAATGTCACCGGTTTGCCCCAAACCGAACTCGACATGGCAATTGTCTATGACCGGCCAAATATCGATGACTGGGTGACCGACTTGTTGTGGATGGTCCGCGTGGCACCACTATGTTCACCGGCGACTGCAGCGGCAGCGCAAGGCAAGTCCCTGGAGGAATTCCTGGCGGGGGAGGATCTTCTCCACCTCAAGCTGGAGAACCGACCGCGCGATCTGCTGTGGAGCGATTATCTGCAACGCAATGCGATTACGATCGCATCGCTTGGGGGACTGGCCTTCGATACTTCGGTCGCCACTGCGAAGTATGCCATGACCTCAGGCGGGGTTTTGCTTGGGGACATCGACATGTTCGCCGCCGAAATCGCTCAGGGGCAATTGGTCATGCCCTTCGATGCGGCAATCGAGGATGGATACGGCTACTATCTCAAGCTTCATGCGGACGACCTCGCCGACCCGGCGATTGCATTATTCAGAAGCTGGCTGATCAATCGGTTCGCAGCCCTACATGGTACTATACGGCCATAATGAATTTGCCTGAGACTGCCTTGGTCCACAGTCGCTCCAGACAATGCCGCCATTTAACTGATCCAAGCAAAGGTCATCGACAGGTTGTCGGACTTAGGGGAACCACCATGATGCCGCCCATCAATCCGATGGTGCGAGAAGCCGTTCACGCACTGCCTCTGACGATCGACTTGCCGCGCAGTTTCGCAGTCTTTTCAGC
>JANLSP010000237.1:0-3892 GCA_031362485.1 Novosphingobium sp. | reverse complement strand
GCCTCAGCCAGTCTGGAGCGCACCAGCGTTACGCTGGCTGATCCCGCCGGCAAGCACGAGTTGCGCGCCACCGGACAGGTGATCAAGTTTCCCGGCTTTCTTGCGGTTTACGAGGAAGGTCGGGACAACAAGGGCGACAGTGAGGACGAGGATTCCGGCCTGCTGCCCGAAATGGTCAAGGGCGATACCCCGGCGAAAAAGGGCGTCGATGCTGCGCAGCATTTCACCCAGCCGCCGCCGCGTTTTTCGGAAGCCAGCTTGGTCAAGCGGCTCGAGGAACTCGGCATCGGCCGGCCTTCGACATACGCCTCGACCTTGCAGGTGCTCAAGGACCGCAACTACGTCCGCACCGAGAAAAACCGTTTTTTTGCAGAGGAAAGCGGGCGACTTCTCACCGCTTTTCTCGAGCGCTTTTTCCCGCGCTATGTCGCATATGATTTCACCGCCGGCATGGAAGACGAGCTCGACGAGGTTTCAGGCGGACGCGCCGCCTGGAAGGCTGTGCTCGTGGCGTTCTGGACGGACTTCAAGCCCAAACGCGACGAGGTCATGGAGCGCAAGCCTTCGGAAGTGACCGAGGCGCTTGACGAGTTCCTCTCGGACTATCTGTTCCCGGCCAACGACGACGGCAGCGACCCGCGCGTTTGCCCCAAATGTGCGGTCGGCCGGCTTTCGCTGCGCGGCGGACGTTATGGCGCGTTCGTCGCCTGCTCGAACTATCCCGAGTGCAAGTTCACCCGCAAGTTCGCCCAGCCCGGCGCGGATGGCGAGGGCGGCGATGACTCGGAAGTGGGCAAGCATCCCGAGAGCGGCGAGGGCATCACCCGTCGCGCCGGTCGCTTTGGGCCCTATATCCAGCTCGGCGAAGGCAAAGAGGCCAAGCGCAGCTCGATTCCCAAGGACATCGGTGATCTGACGCTCGATTGGGCGGTCAAGCTGCTCGATCTGCCGCGCACCATCGGCGATCATCCCGAAAGCGGCAAGCCAATCACCGCCAGCATTGGACGCTATGGGCCTTACCTGGCGCACGAGGGCAAATATGCCAAGCTGCGCGGCACCGCCGAAGTGTTCGAGACCGGCATGAACGCTGCCGTGGTGAAGCTGGCCGAGGCAGCCGCCGGCGGTGGCAGGGGCGCACGCACAGCCGCCGAGCCGCTCAAGACCTTCGGTCCGCATCCCACTTCGGGCGGCGAAATGAAGCTGATGGCGGGGCGCTATGGGCCTTACGTGACCGACGGCACTACCAATGCCACCCTGCCGCGCGGAACCGAGCCTGATGCGCTGACGACGGAGGCCGCGGTGGTGCTGATCAATGAGAAGGCTGCCAAGGGGCCGGCGAAGGGCAAACCCAAGCGCAAGGCGCCCGCCAAGAAGGCAGCCGGGGCAAAGAAAGCACCGGCGAAGAAAGCAGCGCCGAAAAAATAGCTCAGCATTCAAATCCTCCCCATTTTCACGAAGTGCGAATGGGGAGGTGGCAGCCCGCAGGGCTGACGGAGGGGAAATTGCCGCGCATCAGGCTTGCGAAGAACATTTCAAAAGCGCGGCACCTTCGCGCAGAAATGTCGCTGCCCGAGGTCCTGCTGTGGCGCCAGCTCCGCAAGCAGCCGGGCGGTGTCAAGTTTCGCCGCCAGCATCCTCTGGGTGACTATGTCTTTGACTTCTACTGCGCCGAAGCGAAAGTCGACATTGAGATTGATGGCTTTGTGCACGATACCGGGCGTAATCCTGCACGCGACGAACTTCGCGATTCGTGGGTGCGTGCGCAGGACCTTGAAGTGCTGCGAATTCCGGCGACCCAAGTGTTGCAGTCTCCGGAGGAAGTTGCCGAGGCCATTGTGCGATATTGCCAACGTTAATGCCCCTCCGTCAGCCGCAGCGCGGCTGCCACCTCCCCATTTGTGCTACGCAAAAATGGGGAGGATCGAACAGAAAGAATGATCATGGCCGAGACCTTCACCCGCCACCGCCAGCCCTGGAAGAGCGAAGAAGTCGCCAAGCTGCGTGTGCTGGCCGGCAAGGGCAAAGGCCTCAAGGAAATCGCCAAGGCGCTGAACCGCAGCGAGGAATCGACCAAGGACCGCGCCAAGGAAGATGGGATCGGGATTGCTAAATTGCGCTAGGCAGCAAGAGGAAAGAGCTATGAGTCAGGACCTGTTGGGCCTCAAAGGCAAACATGCCATCGTCTGGGGCGGCGGCTTCGGCATGGGCGAACGAACCGCGATCCGGCTCAGCGAAGCCGGCGCGCATGTGACGGTGATCGACCTTGAGCAGGTCCGCGCCGACAAAATCGCTGGCGAGATAAATGCGGCCGGCTGCAGAGCGATTGCCTTGCAAGCTGATGCGACCGACGAGGCCAGCGTCGAGGCGGCCCATGCAGCGGCAGAAGCAGGGCTGGGACCGGTCGATGTCATGGCGACAGTGATCGGATTGGGGGTGTGGGACCAGGTGGTCGACATGAGCCTGGAGAAGTTCAACCAGTCGATCCTGCTCAACCTCACCTCGTTTTTCCTGCCGGCCCGCGCGGCGGGTCGCTCGCTGCTGAAACACGGCAAGCCCGGCGCGATATGCTGCGTTTCATCGGTCAGCGGGCTGACCTCGGCGCCCAATCATGCGGGCTATGGTGCAGCCAAGGCCGGGATGATCAATCTGGTGCGCACCATGGCCGACGAATGGGGCCCCTATGGCATCCGCGTCAATGCCGCGATGCCGGGTGCAGCAGCGACGCCGCGCCTCACGCTCAGCGAGGAAGGCAAGGCCGCGTTCAACGCGAGCATGAAGGAAAAAGTAACGCTCGGCCGCGCGGCGACACCAGACGAGCTGGCCAAGGCCATCCTGTTCCTGCTCTCGGACCTTGCGAGCTACGTGACTGGCCACAACCTGCATGTCGACGGCGGTTGGACCTCGACATTCCTGATGCAGTCGAACGGCGAGGGCGGGCCGGGCGCCGCATCGCAGGTGCGCTGGCCGAAATAGCCCTACTTGTCTGACCTTGCTGTGCGTGCCAGTCTGCACGGCAATAAAGCTGACAAGGAGAGCAAGATGCCAAACAAGGGAGCCATTCTGCGCGCGCTGATCGACAAGGGCGAGCATTTCGTCGCGGGAGACTGCTATTCGGCGATCACCGGTCGGATATGCGAACATGTCGGTTTCCCGGCGGTCTATATCGGCGGTCATGCCTGCAGCGCGTTTCACTATGCCGTGCCTGACAACGGCGTGTTTAGCCAGGTCGAGATGATCAATCAGGCAAGCCGGATTGCCAATGTACTCAACATCCCGCTGATTGCCGATGCGGATACATTGGGCGAGACCGTGGCCGATGCCTACCATTTCACCCGCCGTTACATCCAGCAAGGCATCGCCGGTTTCCATGTCGAGGACGAGCGCAATCCCAAGCATTCCAAGCACGTCAACGGGCTATGGTCGATTGCGGACCAGCAGGCACGGATCGATGCGGCGCGGCGCGCGCAGAAGGATTCAGGCCAGGATTTCGTCATCATCGCGCGCTGCGACGAGCTCTACCCGAGCGAGGCTGGCGGTGGCGGCACCGGCAATTTCGACGAGGCGGTAAAGCGCGGGCATGCCTATCTTGAAGCCGGGGCCGATGTGGTGTTCTATCCGCCCAGTCCCGCCTCGGTCCCTGATCTCGTCAAGGTATTCGGCACGAAAGTCGTGACCATGGGCTTCAGCGTGCCGGGCACAGGATTCAACATGGCGACCGGCGGCTGGGTGACGGCGGCGGCGAACCACCTCAAGATGATGCGCGAGCTGATGAACGAGGGCCAGGTCAAGTCCGCCAACTACGACTTCCCGGAGAAATACGAGTTGATCGACCACCCGCTCTATGACGGGCTGATCGAGCAATGGGCTGACAAGACCGGGCGTCAGTCACGGC
>JANLSP010000203.1:0-10597 GCA_031362485.1 Novosphingobium sp. | reverse complement strand
CATGACGAATTCGCCGCTGTCGCGCGCCGAGATCAGATCCTCGACGAAGCTGCCGTCCTTGTTGAGCTCGGCGGAGGCCTGCGCCACGACGTGCTTCTGCTCTTCCATCGCCGAAAGGTAAACCACATCCTTGGTAACCTTGCCGTCGATAATCTTGCGGTAAGGCGTCTCGATGAAGCCATACTTGTTGACCCGGGCAAAGGTCGAAAGCGAGTTGATCAGTCCGATGTTCGGACCTTCCGGCGTTTCAATCGGGCAGATACGGCCATAATGCGTCGGGTGAACGTCGCGCACTTCGAAGCCTGCGCGCTCGCGCGTCAGGCCGCCCGGCCCGAGCGCTGAAACGCGGCGCTTGTGGGTGACTTCGGACAGCGGGTTGGTCTGGTCCATGAACTGCGAGAGCTGGCTGGAACCGAAAAACTCGCGCACCGCGGCAACCGCAGGCTTGGCGTTGATCAGATCGTTGGGCATCACGGTCGATACATCGACCGAGCTCATCCGTTCCTTGACCGCACGCTCCATGCGCAGCAGGCCGACGCGGTACTGGTTTTCCAGCAGTTCGCCAACCGAGCGCACGCGGCGATTGCCGAGATTGTCGATATCGTCGATATCGCCCTTGCCGTCCTTGAGGTTCACCAGTTCCTTGACCACCGCGAGGATATCCTCGGTGCGCAGCGTGGTGACGGTGTCCTCGGCATCGAGCTGGAGCCGCATGTTGAGTTTGACCCGGCCCACGGCCGAAAGGTCATAGCGGTCGGCGTCGAAGAACAGGCCTTCGAACAGCGCCTCAGCGGTTTCCTTCGTTGGCGGTTCGCCCGGGCGCATCACCTTGTAGATCGCTTCCAGGCCCATGTCGCGGTTCTCGGCCTTATCGACCTTGAGCGTGTTGCGGATCCAGGGGCCGGTATTGATGTGATCGATGTCGAGCAGATCGAGCTGGTCGATCCCCGCCTTGTCGAGCGCCTCAAGGCTCTCAGGGCTGATCTCATCGCCTGCCTCGATCCAGATCCGGCCGGTGGATTCGTCGATCATGTCGCGCGCGGCATAGCGACCGAACACTTCCTCGGTCGGGATCAACAGTTCCTTGAGCCCTTCCTTCTCGGATTTGTTGGCAGCGCGCGGACTGATCTTGGTGCCGGCGGGGAAAATTACTTCGCCCGACTTGGCATCGACAATATCGAATGCCGGCTTGGTGCCGCGCCACTGCTCGGCCACATAAGGCAGGCGCCAGCCGCCTTCGCCGCGCTTCCAGCTGACGGTTTCGTAGAAATGGTCGAGCATCGCTTCGTCATCGAGGCCCAGCGCATACAGCAGCGCGGTGACCGGCAGCTTGCGCTTGCGGTCGATGCGGACGTTGACGATGTCCTTGGCATCGAATTCGAAATCGAGCCAGGATCCGCGATAGGGGATGACCCGCGCAGCGAACAGGAACTTGCCTGAAGAGTGCGTCTTGCCGCGATCATGATCGAACAGCACGCCCGGCGATCGGTGCATCTGGCTAACGATGACGCGTTCCGTACCATTAATGACGAAAGTGCCGTTCTCGGTCATGAGCGGCATGTCGCCCATGTAGACGTCCTGCTCCTTGATATCGAGCACGGAGCGGGTCTCGGTCTCGCTGTCGACTTCGAAGACGATCAGGCGCAGCGTGACTTTCATCGGCGCAGCATAGGTGATCCCGCGCTGGCGGCATTCGGTGGTGTCGTACTTGGGGTCTTCGAGCTCGTAATGCACGAAGTCCAGTTCGCTGGTGCCGGCAAAATCGCGGATCGGGAAGACCGAGCGAAGCGTCTTTTCAAGACCCGAGACATAGCCGGTCGCAGGGTTCGAGCGCAGGAATTGCTCATAACTCTCGCGCTGAACCTCAATGAGGTTCGGCATCTGGACGACCTCATGGATGTCGCCGAATATCTTGCGGATGCGCTTCTTCGCCGTCGAACGGGGAGTTGCGGCGAGTGATTTGGTCTTGCTGGCCATGGCAGGTAACGTGCCTCTTTCGCTGTACGGTTCGAATTCTGTGCGCGGCAACTGTTCCATCAAGCGCAAAACGGCCGTGACAGCGCGAGGCCTCCCGAATCGGGAAGCCACGGCCCACAGCCTTTTGCGTCAGATAGAGACTCGGACCGCTTCCTTCCTAGGCAAGCCCCTGCGCGTGGACTGCCTTGCTCGAAGCGACGAGAGAGCGCGGGCCTTAGCCGCGCCCCGAACCGAAGTCAACGGGAGCATCTCTGCCGATTCACGGCGGGGCGGCGAGTCCTTTTCCCGCCTCACGGCGGGAAGCGGCACCAGCTTGCTGTGGCCGGACAACGCACATAAACTCAACCGCAGGACGACTGACTCCCGCCCCCCGTCAGCCCCGGGGTCAGATTGCGGTCGTCGCGCACCACGTACGCCGCCTCGCGCTTCATCGTCACCGTGCCGACATAGAGCGAACCGACCTGGCCGCGATACTCGTAGAACACCTCGGCGAACATCACCGCTGAATTAGCCCGCGCAGTGGCTTTTTGCGCGCCCGAGCCCATGCCGGTGATCGCTGGACCGTTCAGGCCATTGAGCGCGCTGTCATTGCCATAGGCCGAGGCGCGCACCAGGCTGCCGCGGCAGCGCTGCCACCTGATGTATTGCTTGCCGGTATTCGCATCGCGCTCAAGGCTGGAGAGGATGATCCGCCCGCGGGTCGCAATGCCAAGCGGCGCGCCTTGCTGCAGCGCGCCGAACAGCACGGCATCGACATCGGCCTCGCGGATGGTGGGGGTGACGCCGCTGTTGTCGGTCTGGCCGAGCCGCGAGGCATTGTCCGCGACCGAAAGCGCGATCTGGCTCACCGCCAGGTTGGCGCTGGTCATGTTGGCGATCTCTGCGCCCATCAGCCCGAGGATCAGCATCATCGGCAGCGCCAGGGAAAATTCCACCGCTGCCGCACCGCCGCTGGCCGCGCAAAGGCGCACCGCCAGCCGGTTCATGCGCACGTCCCCGCCGCCGCGCCGTAGCCGATCTGACTGGCAAAGGGCTGGTTCTTGCGCACCGCCACTGCGCGCAAGGTCGTGCGCCGCCAGCTGCCCGGCGCGAAAGGCACTCTGAACAGCGGATCGTAGGCCGCTGTCACGGTGTAGATGACCACGTCCCCTGCCCCGCCATTGCCGGTTGCGCCGACATCGCGTTCCCAGCCGCCGCTGCGGTTTTCATCGACATAACTTTCGCCGCCGCTGCAAGTACCGTCGGCATTGACGTCGTTCCAGCGTTCGGGCCGGCCAATATCGGCAAAGTCGTAATAGCTGACGCGCGTGCCGGTGATCGTCGCACCCGCCAGCACCCGGCCGACGATAGTGTTCACGAGTGCGTCGGCAGCGGACGTGTTGGATGTTTCCAGCGCCGAAGCCCGCGCCGCCTGCTCCACCGCCCCGTTCAGCAGAACTTTGCCATAGACCATCTGGCCGAGGTTGAAGATCTGCATCATCAGCATAAGCATGACCGGGGCAACCAGCGCGAATTCGACCGCGCTTGCGCCGGCCTGACAAGACGCGATGCGGGCTATCGGCGGCCTCACTGCACCACCCTGAGTTCGCCGACCTGCTTGGCTATTTCCTGGAAGGCAGTATTCAGCTGGACAGCGCTGCTTGCGGTAAACGAGCTCACCGGCGAGGCGCACGTGGTCAGTTCGGGAGTTGTGCCGGCGGCAAAGGCGATGGTCCACACCCGTATGCCCTTGGCCTTGGCTGCCTCGCACACGGCAAGGAAGCGCGAGGTGTGGCGGCTGTTGTTGCCGGTGTAGCCATCGTCGGTCACGCGCCGGTCGTGGTATTCGATCCCCCAGCTGGTCTGGCTGGCGTAGCTCGTGCTCATCTCGCCGTCGGTCATGAAGACGATGTGGCGCGAGACATTGCCGCCATTGGGCGGGGCGGCAATGACGTTGGCGGCAAAAATGCCGTCGGGCGAAGCCAGCCGTGCGCCCCAGACCATGCCGATATCGTGATAGGTCGATCCGTCCGGGGTCAGCGCATCGGCGTAGGCATCGAACTCGCTCTGGGTCATTGTTGCCAGCAGGCGCGCCGCGCGCGGGCAATAGGAATTGGCCTGGTCGCCGTAGGAAGAAGGCGAAGTGCTGGTGAGCCCGCCGTTCGAGTTCAGCCGGTAATAGGCGACCTCGGGCCACATCGGCGCCCATTTGGTGGCTACCGAAGAAGTCGGCGCTGAATCGATGTCGAGATCGTCCGTATCAGGACTGATGCCGGTGATCGCATTGAAGCTGAAACTTGCCGCCGCCGATGAACTGCGCTCCTCGATGCAGCCCGCCCAGGTCGAGTTTTCTGCCGTGCCGTTGCTGGCGGTGTTGGTCGAGACTGCGGCGAATGTCTTGTAGACGCTCGTGTTGTAAGTGACCGGCTTGTAGTCCCAGCGGTCGAAAACGTTGCTGGTCGTGGTGGTATAGATCGGATCACTGGTCAGGTAGCTGTAGGTATAGAGCGTGCGGTACTGCAGCTGGGCATAGACATAGCGCGGACCGCCTGACCATGCCCGCTGGCAGAAATAGGTGGTCGAGACCTGCGGCTGGCTGGTCGTCGTTGTCACTACCTGCTGCCCTGCGCCGTTGGTTGTTGTAACCGGCAATCCGGTCGAGGCTGCGCCATTGTTGGCCCAGGCCGTGTCTGACGGGATTGCCGCATTGCAATCCGACCGGCTCGAATAGGGGCCGGAATGCTGGCTCGAGGAATTGTCGTTGGTCACGGCGCTTGTGTCCGTGCTGCTCGATGCGACCGGATTGCCCCAACGGTCGAAGACAATGTTCGACACTTGCCGGTAGACCGCCTCGCGCGACTGGATGGTGTGGCTGTCGCGCAGATAGGCAGGGTTCAGCGTGTAGAGCAGCTGCCCGACATTGACTGAGGAGCTGTAGGGCACGAAGCCATAACGGATGCGTGCGTTCGATCCGGCCGTGGCTGTCGCCAGCGTGGTGCGGAAATTCTTCATCGCGGTGCGCAGCGCCTGGATGCGGGTCTGGGTGGTGCCCGAAAGCGTCCAGTACATCGATCCGGTGGTATCGAGCACCAGCATGACATCGCTGTTGCCCACCCCCATCGAGGCCGTGCAAGTGACTGAGAGCGCGAATTCGCGGGCACCGAAGATCTTCATCACCGTTGTATCGACCTTAGCCGAGGCCGCGCCGTTGATCGTATTGCCGCTGTCGGCAGCTGTCGCCGAAAGCTGGCATCGCGCGCGGCGAACTGACTGGCGTCGAAATTGGTGCCGAAATAGGTCGTTGCCTCGCCTTGCGCAGTAGTATCGTAGCCATTGCTCGTCACGGTGCGCCGCCCGGCGAGCACTGCCGCGTCGCATGCCGCCTGTAGCCGGCTCTTGACCAGATAGGCTCGGCCCATGTCGACTCCGCCGCCGACCAATGCGGCAGCGACAATCATCGTCCCCGCCACCAGCGGCAGCACATTGCCGGCGCGGGCGCGGTAAAGGACGCTGAGAATGGCAATAATGCCCTTGAGATGCTTGCCTGCAAACATGACTGGCTGCGCGAAAACCGCCCGTTCAAATGGTGAAACAGGTCGGTAAATTAGGCCGCAACCATTCAATGGGTGGGCAAAGGCAGGCTAAGTATTGTTGCGCAGGCTTGGCGAGGGGGAATTTATCCCAGCCATCCGGAATGAATGGCCACAAGTGCGCCAGGCACCGCCACGAGCCAGATGCTCGCCAGCAGCCGCAGAAACAGCGGCGATTTGGCGAGATCCATGAACACGAACATCACCACTGCGGCCTTAACAAATGCAATGCCCAGCACTGCCGCACCGGCAGAACTGCTCCCGCTGCCGCCGATCACCAGCGACAGCACGGTCACCGCGCATAGCGCCAGCCACGCGAGCAGCAGGGGATCGCGCAAGTGCCTGCCCACCGCCGTTACCGAACCAGATAAAGCAAGGGGAAAATTACAATCCAGAGCAGATCGACCATGTGCCAGAAGCACCCGGCACTTTCGATCAACGCCAGATGCGATGGCTTGGTGAGAGGTTGGCGCGTGGCCCGGATCAGCGCAGCGAGCAGCCCCGAGCCGATCAGGACATGGCCGAGATGGAGCGCCGTCAACCCGAAGTAATAGGCGAAATACGGGTGGCTATCCAGGGCAATGCCCCGCGCAAAAAGTTCGGCATATTCTATTGCCTTAAACGCGACGAAGCCGAGCCCGCAGGCCAGACCGGCAGCAAACCAGCGCGGTGCCTGCCGCGTGTCGCCGCCCCGTGCGGCCGCCACGCCCCAGGCGACAAACAACGAGCTGGTCAGCAAAAGCAAGGTGTTTGCAAGGCCGATGCCACGGCTGAGCTCGGCTTGACCTGCCGCGAAGCCGACCGCGTCGCCGCCTCTTGCAAGCAGATAGCTGGCGAACAGTGCAGCAAAAAAGCTCATCTCGCCGAAAATCAGGATCCACAACCCGGGCTCGCCCGGGATATGCGGCCGGGCCGCAGCGTTCAACTGGCCTGCCCCTGCGCGCGCAAGGCGCGCAGAACGGTCCAGCAGATCGCCACCAGCCAGCCGAAGAACAGGAAAAACGGCAACCAAAACGGCAACAAGCCGTTCCAGGCGAAAATCCCGGTCTTGAACAGCACCGCAATCGGCCCACCGAAGCTCTGCACCAGTTGCCATGCGGTGAGATAGCCAAGCCAACGCGGAAAAGCAGATACCGCGTCATCCTCGTCCTTGGTGAAGGCGAGGTAGATGATACCCATCAGTTGCATGGGAAACAGGCTGAGCGGGGTAATGAACATCAGCCAGCCGAACTCGTGCATCATCCGGGTCAGTTCGGGCGCGCGTTCAGGCGTGAATGCGGCAGTGCCCCAGATCATCACCGGCAGCCAGAGGAAGACCGTCCCGAGCACGCCGGTCAGCCCTTGCAGGATCGCCCAGATCGGCACACCCTTCTCAAGCCGCGCCATCTGCACCGAGATCACTACCGTGAGCGGCGCAATGAAGGCGCCGGATATCAGCGCCAGAACGACCCCGATGCGAAAGCGGATATTGTTCTCGGCATAGAGCTTGACGACTTCGTCGGCGGAGAGGTTCGCTGGAACTGCCGGCAAAAATCGCATCAAGCCCATGACTGCGAGGCCAAACACTGCACACAGAATGATTGACAGCCAGACCATGAAGCGTTGCGCGCCGATGCTGGCGTTTGGTCCCTTGTCCATGCCTCTCACTCCCCGCGCTGCCTTATAGATGGCAAGCTTATCCCCAATTCCGGCAGATCGACAACCCCGCTTCGCACAGGCGCTGTTTTCCCGCCAGCGATTGCGCTTGGCCCCGCGATTTGCGAATAGGATGCATTCAAATTTTTATTGGAGAAACGTCATGGCCGAAGCCGACAACGCCGAAATGGCCCTGTCCGCCAAGAAGTACTGGTCTGCGGAGGGCTATTCCGAAGGCGGCGTGATCCGCGAAGTGGATTATGCCTCTCAATCAGGTGGGCTCGATCCGATGTTCGCTGGCATCAAGATCGTCGATTGCGATACCCATATCACCGAGGCACCCGATCTGTTCACCAGCCGCGCTCCTGCCGCACTCAAGGACCGGATGCCGCACGTCAAGCGTGTGAACGGAACGGACAAATGGTTCGTTGGCGATCGCGATTTTGGTTCAATGGGCGGCAATGTCATTCGCAAGGACAACAACAAGCTGCTGGGCCGACTGGCCTTTCCCAAACATGACGACGCCCATCCCGGCGGCCACAAGATTCCCGAGCGGCTTCAGGCGATGGACGACATGGGGGTCTACGCCCAGATCTGTTATCAGAATTCAGGCGTCACTCAGGCCGGGTCGCTGATGAGCCTTGGTGATCCCGATCTCGCGCTTAAGATCATCCAGATCTACAACGATGCCTCGGCCGAATACCAGGAGGCTTCGGGCCAGCGCATCTTCAACATGGCGCATCTGCCGTTCTGGGACCAGAAGGCGCTGGAAACCGAAGCGCGGCGCTGCCACGACATCGGTCTGAAGGGCTTCGTGCTGCCCGACACGCCTGAATTCGTCGGCGTGCCCAGCTTCTTAAGCGATTACTGGACCCCGTTTCTCGAAATGTGTGAAGCCACCGGCATGCCGCTTAATTTCCACCTGAATGCGGCAATCGACCCCAACCGGCTGACCTGGGACGGCTTCGCATTCGAGCAGACACTTTCGGTCGTCGCCACCATGTTTTCGATTGGCAATGCCGCGACTTTGGGCAACTGGATTGTTTCAGGCAGGCTCGACCGCCATCCCCGGCTCAAGATCGGCCTGATCGAGAGCGGCATGGGCTGGGTGCCCTTTGCCATCGAGGCGCTGGAGCATCAGTTCGACGAAATGCTGGCTGGCAAGCGCGATGGACTGTCGCGCCGCCCCTGGCAGTATTTCCGCGATCACTTCTTCTGCACCTTCTGGTTCGAGACGGTCGGTCCCAAGCTGCTGCTTGAAACCATCGGCTTCGATAACGTGCTATTCGAGACCGACTTCCCGCATCCGACTTCGCTCTATCCGGGTGTTCAGGCTCACCTCGTCGATACGCTCGGGGGCTACAGTCATGAAGTGCAGAAGAAAGTGCTGCAAGACAACGCAAGCAAGCTCTACAACTTGCCGTTCTGAACGGATTAAACGCGTTCCCGCGTCACAAAAAGGGCCGGCCACAGCATGCTGTGACCGGCCCTTTGTTGTGCGGTGTATCCTTCAGTCAGATCAATTTTTGACGCCAACCACTGGCACGTCGATCGTTTCCTTCTTGGTTCCAACCGTGGGAACATCAATCGTCGTCTGCTTCGTGCCGACGACGACTTCCTTGGAATCAACATCTATATTGGGCAGCGACCCTTGTTCCGCCTTGACCGAGACTGTGGGCAGCGAGCCACTTTCCGTCACACGGGCGCTGAAAAACCCGGTGGCAAACAGCACACCGATTATAACCACAGCAGCGAGAATTATCGCTCCGAAAATGCCGCCCATACCGGACTTGCGGGTTTCGTTATCGATTTCGCTGCCATCCGAACGATATTTAGTCATGCGCCTTGCTCCCACTAGTGATGCGGGTGGAAACGGTCGGCAGCATCGATTGTTCCACGGACCGGTCGATCAGCGGCAAAATTTTCCGCCCGAAAGCTCAACATGGATATGGTCTGCATGGTCGGCGTCATAAGCAGGGCCCAGCACCGTGCCGAAGCGCCGGCACGCGCTGCCATGGATCAAGCGCAGGAATTGCTGCTCGGCTGCAGAGCCCCCCGCCCAGTCTTGCTGGACGCTGATACGCCGTCCGTCGGCCAGGATGAAGCCAGATACATCGATCGCGCCTGCGCTGGCATGGCCCGAAGCGCGGTCAGTGCCGGCAACATTGCGGCAGTTGTAGCTGCCAAGCGTTTCGATCCGCACCAGTTCGCTGCCGAGGATCTGCCGCGCCGCGCGGTCCACGCCGTAACGCGCCCAGCCAGCAAAAGTGTTCGCCATCGGACAGGTGACGGGTCCCAGATTGGCGAGCTGCAGCTTGCCGTCATCACTGCGCAGGCTGGCCAGCCGCACGGTGTTGACCTGATTGCAGCCCGGAGAAAAATAACGGTTGGGCAGCGGCGTGAACGAAGCCTTGGTCGTGCCGAGCTCGGCCAGGCATTGCCGCGCTTCGGGACTTACGCCGAAGGAGCGAACCGAACTGTAAGTGGCCGAGGGCCCCTGCGAGCAGGCACCAAGCAAAGCCGCCACGGGCAAGAGAGGGAATAGCCAGCGCATCGGCAGAGTTTGTGCGATCAGGGTTAATATTTGATTGAGACCGGTGCCAGCTCGGATGGGTTATCACTTGACACGACCCGGCGCGCCTTTAACGGCGGCTCCGGGCCACGCGGTCCCAACGCCGCGCGTGCTCTCTGCAAGGAGAGACTTAAATGTCTAATACAATGCCGGCGAGCAAACCCGCGCGTCCGTTCTTCTCTTCGGGTCCCTGCGCCAAGCCGCCCGGATACTCCCCCAGCAAACTCGCGACTGAATCACTGGGCCGTTCGCACCGCGCCAAGATCGGCAAGACGCGCCTGCAATATTGCATCGACCTGATGCGCGAGCTGCTCGGCCTGCCCGACACGCACCGCATCGGCATTGTGCCGGGCAGCGACACCGGTGCTTTCGAAATGGCGATGTGGACAATGCTGGGCGCGCGAGGCGTAACCGCGTTGGCCTGGGAAAGCTTCGGCGAAGGCTGGGTGACCGACGCGGTCAAGCAGCTCAATCTTGAGCCCACCGTGATGCGCGCCGACTATGGCCAACTGCCTGACCTCGACAAGGTCGACTGGGACGACGACGTGCTGTTCACCTGGAACGGGACGACTTCTGGCGTGCGGGTGCCCGACGGTGAATGGATTTCCGCCGATCGCAAGGGGCTTACTTTCGCCGACGCCACCAGCGCGGTGTTCGCCTACGACATTCCGTGGGACAAGATCGACGTCTGCACCTTCTCGTGGCAGAAAGTGCTCGGCGGCGAAGGCGGTCACGGGGTGCTGATCCTGGGGCCGCGCGCAGTCGAACGGCTGGAGGAATATACCCCGGCCTGGCCGCTGCCCAAGGTCTTCCGCCTCGTCTCCAAGGGCAAGCTCACTGAGGG
>JANLSP010000177.1:0-6361 GCA_031362485.1 Novosphingobium sp. | reverse complement strand
ATTGAGCCCGAGCAAGTGGCGATCAGCACGGTCGACCCGGACAGCGAAGACATTTTTCACCTCACCGGGACGATCCGCGAAATGAAGGCCGCCGGGCGGCGCACCACCGAAATCGAAGGCAAGTGGTGGCACAAGCTCTCCGGGCCGCTGTCTGCCGTGCTGATGCCCTTGCTGGGCGCAATTGCCGCTTTCGGCCTTGCCCGATCAGGCCAATTGTTGATCCGCTCGGTGATCGGCATGGCGCTGGGCTTTGCCTATTTCGTCCTTGATAATGCAGCGCTCGCCATGGGCAATTTCGGCGGCTACTCTCCGCTGGTAGCCGCCTGGGCGCCGTTTCTCCTGTTCGCGCTGATCGGCGAGACGGTGCTGGTGAGGACCGAGGAATAGGGAACTGGCCCATGACGCGCGTTACACGGCGGACTTTCCAGGCAGGCGCATTGGGAACTCTGGCAATCGGCGCTACCGGACCGGCCGCACTGGCACAATCGGGAGCTAAATTGATGGCTGAATCCACCGGCGCACTTGTTGTGCCCGCCCGCAGCATCCCGGTACCTATATCTGTGAGCCCGGAGGCGCAGGCTTTCCTCGCGAATGCAGCGCGCCGGCTGGCCGCGCTGGGCGATAAGGCCCATTCCGCCGATCAGGGCGCTGCCGCCGAAGCGGCGCTGCAGATGCTCCGCCCGCGCGCTGCCGGGTTCAAGGGGACGTTGACCACCATCGACTTGCCCCACGGCGCCAAGCTTTATCGCGCGCTGCCCGAAAAACGCACTGCCGAACTCGGCAAGGCCGCCTATTTCGACATCCACGGCGGCGGCTTTACGGCCGGCGGCGGCGAGATGTGCCAGGTGCTCACCCGGCTGCGCGCGATGGAGCATGGCGTCGAGGTCTGGTCGGTCGACTATCGCCTCGCACCGCAGCACAAATATCCCGCCGCGCTCGATGATTGCTTGGCCGCATGGCGCGAGGCGCTGACCCATGTCGATGCGAAGAATGTCGTGCTCGCCGGCTCCTCGGCGGGAGGCAACCTTGCTGCCGCGCTCTTGCTGCGCGCGCGCGCCGAAGGGCTTGCCATACCCGCCGCGCTGCTGCTGCTAACTCCCGGCCTCGACATGACCGGCGCGGGCGACACGCGCCAGACCAACAAGTTCCACGACGTCAATCTTTATGGCGGAGGCGGCGAAGGGCCTTCCGCTTATGTCGGCACCGCTGACCCGAAACAGCCTTTGGTCTCGCCCCTTTATGGCGATTTCACCGGTGGCTGGTGGCCGCCCACGCTGCTTTCCTCGGGAACGCGCGACCTGATGCTATCCGACACCGTGCGCATGCACCGCGCGCTGCGCCGGGCAGGCGTCGCGACTGAGCTTCACGTTACCGAGGCCGGACCGCATGGCGGCTTCATGGGCACTGCGCCCGAAGACCGCGAACTGATGGGCGAAGTGCGCCGGTTCTGCCGCGAGGCCTGGCTCTAGCCAGCGAGACGCAGACCTGGCTCATCGCGGCCAGCAAACGCAGGCTGATCCGGCCAGATGCCGCGCGTATCATAGACCAGCTTGCTTGCGCGCTCGGCCAGCGGCACGACGCGGAAGACATCGTGATCGACCAGCACGATCAAAATGTCGCAATCCTCCAGCGCGGTATCGACATCGATCAGCTGCGCGCCGGTGCCTTCGAATTCGCGCGGCAACTCGGCCGCATATGGCTCGACCACTTCGATGCGCGCGCCATATTTGCGCGCCAGCGTCGCCGCGACCAGCCGCGCCGGGCTTTCGCGAAAATCGTCGATATTGGCCTTGAAGGCGAGCCCGAGGCAGGCGACGCGGGCGTGCGGATGCGCCTCGATCAGCGCAGTGGCCTTGGCAATGACATGGTGGATCTTGCCGTCGTTGACGCCCCGGGCCGTGCGGATCAGCGGGGTTTCATCGGGCGCGCCATGGACGATGAACCAAGGGTCGACGGCGATGCAATGGCCGCCGACGCCCGGGCCCGGTGATAGGATGTTGACCCGCGGATGGCGGTTGGCGAGGCGAATCACTTCCCACACATCGAGCCCCATTTTGTCCGCCACCATCGACAGCTCGTTGGCGAAGGCAATGTTGACGTCGCGGTAGGCATTTTCGACCAGCTTGATCATTTCCGCCGACCGGCTGTCCGTCACCACGCAGGCACCGCGCACGAACTGCTTGTAGAACGCCAGCGCCTTGCGCGCACAGCGCGGGGTGATGCCGCCGATTGAGCGGTCGTTCTCGATCAGTTCTTTGAGGATATGGCCGGGCAGCACCCGCTCGGGGCAATAGGCAATGGAGATGTCAGGCGTCTCGCGCGTTTGGCCGGGGCACTTGAGGTCCGGGCGCATCGCCGCAATCATGTCGCGCAGCTCTTCAGTGGTGCCGACCGGCGAGGTCGATTCCAGGATCACCACGTCGCCCGGCTTCAGCACCGCAGCAATTGCCTTGCCGGCGGCGAGGACATAGGAAATGTCGGGCGCATGATCCTTGTCGAAGGGCGTAGGCACGGCGACGATAAAGACGTCGGCCGGCGCGATCTGGGTGGAGGCCGAAAGCATGCCGCGATTGACCGCGCCCTGCACCAGCGCATCGAGATCGACTTCCTCGATATGGATTTCGCCGCGGTTGATCGTGTCGACCACCATTTGGCTGATATCAACGCCCAGCACCTTGCAGCCCGAACGGGCGATCACCGCCGCAGTGGGAAGGCCGATGTAGCCCAGACCGACAACACAAACGCTCGGTTTAGTCTCCGATTTCATCAGCAAGCAGCTCCACAATCCGGCGTGCTGCGTGGCCATCCCCAAAGGGATTGTGCGCGCGCGCCATCTTTTCGTAGGCTGTCTTATCGTCGAGCAGGGTTGATATTTCGGTAACGATGTTCGCGGCATCGGTGCCGACCAGTTTGGCGGTGCCGGCGGTCACGCCTTCGGGGCGTTCCGTGGTCTCGCGCATCACCAGGACTGGCTTGCCGAGCGCAGGCGCCTCTTCCTGCACGCCGCCAGAATCCGTAAGCATGATTTCAGCAATCCCGAGCAGGCGGGCGAAGCTGGGATAGTCGAGCGGCTCGATCAGCGCGACATTGCTCAGACCCGCAAGCGCGCCTTCCATCACCCGACGCACATTGGGATTGGGATGGACCGGAAATATAATCCCGACGTCTGGTCTTGCGGCAATCTGGCGGATCGCGCCCGCAATCGCCTCCAGCCCACCGCCGAAATTCTCGCGCCGGTGGCTGGTGACGCCGATGATACGCTTGCCCTTGAAACGCCGCTCGACCTCGGCAATGCCTGAAGTGAGCCAAGGCGCCGAGGCGATTTTGCGCGTCACCCAGTGCAGCGCATCGATCACCGTATTGCCGGTCACATGCACGCGCGCCGGATCGACATTCTCTGCCCTGAGCGCCGCAGCCGAAACCTCGGTAGGCGCGAAATGCAGGCTGGCCATGGTGCCGATAATCTTGCGGTTAATTTCTTCTGGCCAGGGATGATAGATATTGCCCGAACGCAAGCCGGCCTCGACATGATCGACCGGAACCTTGCGGTAATAGGCCGCCAGCGCCCCGCACATGGCGGTGGCCGTATCGCCCTGCACGATCACGCGGGCGGGCTGCACCTGATCCATCACCTGCCCCAGCCCCGTTAGCAACCGTGCGGTGAGCGCATCGAGGCTCTGGTCAGGCTGCATCACATCGAGATCGAAATCAGGCTTGATCCCGGCAATATCGAGCACCTGATCGAGCATTCCCCGATGCTGCGCGGAAACGCAGACCTTGCAGTCAAATCTCGGATCGGCCTTCAGCGCGGCGACAACCGGGAACAGCTTGATGGCCTCGGGGCGCGTGCCGAAAACGACGAGGATGGTGGTAGGATTGGGCATGATGGGGGCGGATTAGCACGTGTGAGTTAACCATGGGATAAGGCATTTGGGGGCTGGAATTACCGCCAACCACCCTTTCGATTGCAATTTTCCGGAAAGCCGCTATATCGGCGAGGCTTACGTCGCATGCGACGGATAACTCTGGGTCGCTTTGGCTCCCACTTGTCCCTTTCTAGCCTCTCAAAGCCGGGATGTGCCGCTCTTGGTGCATGCCCGTCCACCATGGGACAAAGGATACCCATATGATTACCGGAACAGTCAAATTTTTCAATGCCGACAAGGGCTATGGTTTTATCGCGCCTGAAGGCGGCGGTGACGACGCATTCGTGCACATTTCGGCCGTGGAACGCGCCGGCATGCGCACGCTCGATAAGGACCAGCGCGTGTCCTACGAGCTCGAAAAGGACCAGCGTGGCAAGACCTCTGCGGTCAATCTCCAGGCTGCCTGAATTTGTGGGGAGTGCGGGTCGCCATGCGGCGGTCCGCACCCTTGCGCTGCTGCCCAGGGCATTCCCCCGGGGCAAATCCATTTGACTACAGGAGGCCAAACATGGCCGACAGCACCGTTCGTCCCTTCCTGATAAACAAGGATGCCGACGGACATTTCAGGCTCACAGTGCGTACCACGCGCTTCAATTCACAGGGCTATCCCCTGGTTGACACCTCGCTGCATGACGAGCTGTTCAAGACGGCCGCCACGGCCAAGGCCTATGCCCGCGACAATTTCGGGGCAAAGCCCGGCGAATACGCCACCAAATAACTCGGCTTGCTGTGGCGGGTAAGCAGCCGTACGCGCCCTGACAATCAGGCGCTGTCCGGCTGCACCGCGCGCTCGATTCCGGACTGATCTGGCGCGTAACGACAAATCAACCATTTCAGCGCCTAATGCCGGCTACCAGGCCCGGGAATCGCGTGTGTCCACCATTGTCATCGATGGATTGAACGAAGAAGACTTTCGCCGTTCGATCGAAAACAGATTGCGCGAAGGCATGGCGGTGGCGGCCATCGAGCGGCTGCGCCCGCTGCTTGCGCCCTATGCAGGCCCCGGCGGGATCTTGCCAGAGCGCTTTCTCACCATTGAAGCCAAGGATCTCGTGCTGAGCGGATGGGACGACCTGCGTGAGGCCGTGCGCCGCCATGATCTGCCCGGGCGCCGGGTCAGCGCTCTGTCGATCACCTTCGCATGGCCGGGCGAGGACGCCCCCGAACCCGATGAAGATGGGCGCCTCCAGCCCTGCATTGAAACCAGCTATTATAGCGATAACGCCTATCCCTTCTCGCAAAGCACCCGCAACGACCTGCTCGAAGGCTACTCGTTCTATGGCTGCTCGTGGAGCGGCGATTGTGAAGCGAGCGACCGATCCTTGTTGCTGCTGGGCATCGACGATCTCCATGGAGCACTGGCCCAGCTCGAAGCGCGCCTGTTGACCTGCGAAGAGCCCGATGAGGACAGCGTCCGTGCCGGCTCGCTTGGCGCCTGCCTGCTCTCGGCGCTGCTGGTTCAATCGATTGCCGAGCGGATCGCCCGCGATGGCCTGCCGCGTCCGCTTTGCGTGATGGCGGGAAGCAGCGGCGTCTATCCCTATTTCGATGCGCCGGTTGTCGGCATGCCCGACAGATCAGAAAAGTTTTCGGCTGAGCGCGATGGCTTCAACGAGCCGACGGTCCAAGCCATTTACGGGGCGAGCATCGAAGTTCCAACCCCGCGCTACAGCAGCCTGTTGATGACCTCGATACCCAAAGCCCGCAAGCGCGCGGTGCTCGTGCTCGACCACGACGACGATGAGGTGGCCGATCGCCTCGCCCGCCTGCGCCATCTCACGCACCCGGAAGTTGACGATGGCGAGCAGTGGCACGATGACATGCCTGATGCGCCTGAACCCGACCGACTGCGCGCGGCCGCCAGCGACACGCCTTTGCTCGCCCGCAAGCCGGCGAAAAAACCCCCTGACTTTCGCGATATGCTCAGCCCGTGCGCAGTGGAGCCATTGGCAGGAGCATCCCCCCCCCGCGAGAATGCCGAGCCTGATGAACTCACTGCGCCGGCCATGTCCCTCACCCCGACAGAACCGCTGCTGGGGCCCGGCTTCACGCTGCTCGAACCCGATCTGCAGCAACGGTTGCAGGATCTTCTGGCAGGCAAGCGCTTGCCGACAGTCCAGACGCATTGGCCGGAACCGGTGCTCCCCGCAGGACAGCCTGCGCTGCGCTTGCCAGAGAAGTCCGGCCAACCCGAAGAACCCGGTGTGGCTATTTCCAAGGTGGAGGAACCCGCCAGACCGATCTGGCAAGCACTCCGTCCGGGCGCGCACGCGCGCATGGCCCAGTGGCTGCGAGGCAAAGCCGCAGCCTTGCGGACCCGGTTCAGCTCTTAGGCATGCTCTGGCCGGCGTTCAGGCGACCGGCGCATTAACCGGACGGATTCTGCACCGTCCGGCCCTCCCGGCGCTCAATTAACTACAAAACAACGGCCTTTG
>JANLSP010000107.1:0-1899 GCA_031362485.1 Novosphingobium sp. | reverse complement strand
GCATCGGGCGCGGCGATTCGGCGCTCGCCTATCTCGGCCATGCGCCGGTGGGCCTCAGGCAATTCGAGACCGCGCTGAAACACCTGCAAGTGCTGCTCTCGGGTGGCGAAATCCCTTTCGAGGAGTTCGGTTCATCGGGCGATGCGCCCTCGGTGCACGAGCTGACCCTGGGCAACCGGCCGACAGCCGTGGCGCTGCGCTGGCTGCCGAAAGACCTGCCCAAAGTGCCGCTCGATGTCGCCGCTACCGGGCCCAGGGTGATCGAAATGGGCGCGCGCATCGCCGAGCGGGTCACGTTCAGCGTCGGCGCAGAGCCGGCGCGGATGGAATGGGCGCTGGCAACCGCGCGCGCCGCACAAGGCAGCCGCACGGTGTCCTATGGTGCGCAGCTGGTCGTTGTCTGCAACCCGGATGAAGACCAGGCGATGGAGCTCGCCATGCACATGGCCCCGCCGCTGGCGCGCTTTCAGGTGATCTCGGGCACCAAGGTGGGCCCTGCGGGCCAGACGATGAGCGACAGCCTGGATGCGATCAAGAGCGGCTATGACATGACCAAGCACGGCGAGATCGGCAGCAAGGACAAGATCAAGGGTGGGCCGCTATCGGCGGAATTCGTCCGTGAGTTCGCCGTGGTCGGCTCGCCCGACCACTGCATCCGGCGTCTGCTGGAACTCAAAGCCATGGGGCTGGAACGCTTCGTTGTGGTTGGGCCGGGGTTCTATCCGCCCGGCTGGGGCGAGGCGGCAGGGCTGTTCGCCCGCGAGGTGATGCCGGCCCTTCGCTCGGCGTAGCACCCTCCCGGGAACGAATCGCCTAGCTGCGCATTGTCACGGAACGGTCATTCCCGGAGGCCCCAATCCCCATGATGAAATCAACTATGCTCACCGTATCGCTGGCCGCTCTGTGGCTTGCCGGCTGCTCGGACCGCACGCAGGAAAATGCCGCCAAGACTGCCGAATCGGCCGAAACCGATGCCGGCGTGGCGGCAGCCAAGGCGAGCGAGGCGGTCGGCGATGCCGCCGCTGCTGTGGAAACTGCCGCCAACAAGGCCGCTGCCGCAGCAGATCGCGCAGGGGATAGGATCGAGCAAGGTGCCGACAATGCCCGCCAGCGCATTCACGAAGAAACCGCCCCTACCAAGAACTAGGCGACCGGCGCTTCAAGCGGGATAGGCCTAGCGCCGCGCCCGCATGAAGCGCATTTCGCCGCCACCGCGCTGCAGGAAAAAGGCGTTGTCCCGCGCCTCAAAACAGGCGCCCTGGAAATCGACGACGCCCAGATCGTTGGGCGTGAGCAGGACATTGATCGTGCCCCGCGCCTTGCCGTCCAGCATCAGGCGCGGCGATTTGAGACCGTGCATCCTCACCGCCAGCTCGATCCAGCGCGGCATGCGGCTGTCGTCCTGCGGCTTCGTCCAGCCATAGTCCTGCGTATAACCAGTCAGGGGTTCGCCGCTGTCAAAGCCGATGACAAAATCGACACCGGCAATGCCCCGGCCATTCGGCCATTTCACCAGCAGCGTCGGCGCCTCATCGGACGGCGCCGAGCGGGGAGTGAGCGTGAAGGCAGGGGGCACAGGCCGGGGCTCGGTATAGAGGCACACCTTCGCACCCTGCTGCTCCCAGCGCCCCGCCGCCTGCTCATCCAGCGCGCCGCCGCCAAATGCATAGCGGAAGCGGTGATTCGCGGCGATTTCCAGCCCGCCAGCCATGTCGGGGCCAGCGGCCGCGCGGTATTGCCCGATCAGGCTGGGCGCGGCGGAGGCGGGAGTTGTTGCCAGCAAGGCGCTTAGCGCGGCGGTGAGGAGGAGGGTTCGCATGGGGGGAGTGTGGGCCGGGGAATGGCTGGTTTCCAGCGAAAAACAGCGCAGTCAAAATGCCCCTCCCCGGCGGGGAGGGG
>JANLSP010000056.1:0-2730 GCA_031362485.1 Novosphingobium sp. | reverse complement strand
GGCTATAATCATAGCGCCGTGAAAACGGCCGAAAAAGCGGCAGATACCACCAGCCGCGCTGCTGCGACTGCCACACGTGAGTCATCTCGTGGATGAACAGGCCTTGCATTGGCAGGTCGGCGCTCGCGAAGTCGTCACAATAATCGATTGAACGCGGATGGAAGTGTAGATGGCCGCACGGCGCCATCGTGACATGGCGCGGTTGCAAGGGAAACCACCGCCGCCGCCGGATTCGCACGGGGGCTGGGTCAATCGCGTCACCAAAGACGAAGCGGACAAGCGCTGTTTCGGCGGCGGTCAACCCGCGCTCGCCGCCTGCCGGGCAGATGAGGGAAGATGAGGCTGCATTGATCGCCATGCTACAAATAGCCCCTCCCCGGTGGGGAGGGGTTGGGGTGGGGGTTCCCACGCCAGCCTCGACACGAGGCCTTGCGGCCTCGCTCCCCCACCCCCCGGCCCCCTCCCCGCCGGAGAGAGGGAGTCAGTGACTTGGCGTTCAGTGTTGCATGCCTTCCATGCCGCCACCCGCTGCTTCGATCTTGAGCGGCGCGGAAATCTTGTCACCGTCCGCGAAAGTCACGGTCAACTCGGTCGTTCCGCCGGCTTTCAGAGTTGGCGCAAGGTCGAACACCATGACATGCAGCGCGCCCGGCTCGAACTTGATGCTGGTGCTGGGGGCGATTTCGACCTGGTCGACGGTGGTCATGGTCTCGCCAACGGTCTGGTGGACCTCGGTCTTGCCTGCGCCATTGATGCTGATCGCGCCGACCACCGTGCTGGCGCCGGCGCTGTTGTTGATCTGGAAATAAGCGGCCCCGGGATTGCCGGCTACCGCGGGAAGCACCAGTCGGCCCTCGGATAACTGGACGCCGGGCTTCGCCTCGGGCGCGGCTGCGCTTTTCTCGGGCGCAGGTTCGGGCTTGGGCTGCTGGCAGGCGCTCAGCGAAAGGACAGCAAGCAAGGCGGTTGCAAGGGCTCGTTTCACAGCGGGGTCCTTCATTGGGAAAGGTCGGATAATGATGCATCGCTAATGCGCCGCTGCTCTTGTGCCAAGCAAAACCGCTCTTATATCGCGCTCACATTCGGAGCCGCCGACATGTTCCGCCGAAGGTTCGGGGAACGCAGCGCGCGGTGTCAACATTGTGAAGGAATGGGGAATAATGGCTAAAGTTATCGGTATTGATCTCGGCACCACCAACAGTTGCGTTTCTGTCATGGATGGCGGCAAGCCCAAGGTCATTGAAAATTCGGAAGGCGCGCGCACCACGCCCTCGATCGTCGCTTTCACCAAGGACGGTGAACGGCTGATCGGTCAGCCGGCCAAGCGCCAGGCAGTGACCAATGGTGACAACACGATTTTTGCAGTGAAGCGGCTGATTGGCCGCCGTTTTGATGATCCGGTTACCAAGAAAGATACCGAGCTGGTTCCCTATCCGATCGTCAAGGGCAAGAACGGCGATGCCTGGGTCAAGGCCGGCGGCGAGGACTATTCGCCTTCGCAGATTTCCGCCTTCATCCTGCAGAAAATGAAGGAAACCGCCGAGAGCTATCTTGGCGAGCCTGTCACGCAGGCCGTGATCACGGTTCCCGCTTATTTTAACGACGCCCAGCGCCAGGCGACCAAGGACGCCGGGCTCATTGCGGGCCTCGAAGTGCTGCGCATCATCAACGAGCCGACTGCGGCTGCGCTGGCCTATGGGCTGGAGAAGAACGAGGGCAAGACCATCGCGGTCTATGACCTTGGCGGCGGCACCTTCGACGTCTCGGTGCTCGAGATCGGCGACGGTGTGTTCGAGGTCAAGTCGACCAACGGCGACACGTTCCTGGGCGGCGAAGACTTCGATTCCAAGATGGTCGAATGGCTGGCTGAAAAGTTCAAGGCCAAGGAAAACATGGACCTGAAGACCGACAAGCTCGCGCTTCAGCGTCTGAAGGAAGCCGCCGAAAAGGCCAAGATCGAGCTTTCCAGCACGACTACGACCGAAATCAACCTGCCGTTCATCACCGCGCGCATGGAAGGCGGCTCCACTACGCCGCTGCATCTGGTCGAGACGATCACCCGCGCCGATCTTGAAAAGATGGTCGCCGGGCTGATCGAGCGCACCAAGGAGCCGATGAAGAAGGCGCTTGCCGATGCCGGCGTCACCGCCGCGCAGATCGACGAGGTAATTCTGGTGGGCGGCATGACACGCATGCCGCGCGTGCGCGAAGTGGTGAAGGAATTCTTCGGCAAGGAGCCGCACACCGGCGTCAATCCCGATGAAGTCGTCGCCATGGGCGCGGCAATCCAGGCGGGCGTGCTGCAGGGCGATGTCAAGGACGTGCTGCTGCTCGACGTGACCCCGCTGAGCCTCGGCATCGAGACGCTGGGCGGCGTGTTCACCCGGATGATCGATCGCAACACCACGATCCCGACCAAGAAGAGCCAGGTCTATTCGACCGCCGAGGACAATCAGCAGGCGGTGACCATCCGCGTGTTCCAGGGCGAGCGCGAAATGGCGGCAGATAACAAGCTGCTCGGCCAGTTCGACCTGGTCGGCATTCCGCCGGCGCGGCGCGGCGTGCCGCAGATCGAGGTGATCTTCGATATCGACGCCAATGGCATCGTCCATGTGACCGCGAAGGACAAGGGCACCGGCAAGGAACAGCAGATCAAGATCCAGGCCTCGGGTGGCCTGAGTGAAGCTGATATCGACCAGATGGTGCGTGACGCCGAACAATTTGCCGAGG
>JANLSP010000693.1:0-3669 GCA_031362485.1 Novosphingobium sp. | reverse complement strand
GGCACGCTGGCGCCGCAGCCGTGATCAGCACTTCGCTTCTCGTGAGGCGCTACGACGCATTGGCTGCCTGGTTGGCAGGACGCCTGCCCGAGAGCCTGTTGCTACTGTTCGTGCGCATCGTGCTGGGCAGCGTGTTCTGGCGCTCGGGCCGGACCAAGATCGAGGAGGGCAGCTGGTTCACGCTGAACGAGACAACGCTCGAACTGTTTCGCAGCGAATATGCCGGAGTGCCGCTGCCGCCCGAACTGGCAGCTCCGCTTGCCGCGGCTGCCGAACACATTCTGCCTGCGTTGCTGCTGGCAGGTCTGTTCACGCGATTTTCAGCGCTCGGCCTGATTGGCATGACCCTGGTCATCCAGATATTCGTCTATCCGGAGGCCTGGTGGCCGGTCCATTCGCTGTGGATGGCTCTTGCCCTCATTCTCGCTCTGCGCGGCGGCGGGCAGTTTTCGCTGGATGCGGCCCTCATTGCCAGGCGCCGCAGATGATCGCCGACGAGGCCACTTTGACGCGGCTGGCCGGTCTCGCCCAGCGCGGCGACCGACAGGCCTATGCCGCGCTGCTGACCTCGTGCAGAAGCTGGCTCCTGCGCTATTATCGCCGCAAGGTTCCGCCCGATCAAATCGAGGATCTTGTCCAGGACACGCTGCTGTCCCTCCATCGCAAGCTGGCAAGCTACGATCCGTCGCGCTCGGTAATACCGTGGCTTGCAGCGATTGCTCGCTACCGGTTTGTCGATCATCTTCGAGTTGCCTACCGGACCGCTTCCGAAACCCTGCTTGATGATGAGGTGGCCGCTGCCGTTAGCGACGAACCGGCGCTGATAGCGCGCCTCAGCCTTGACCGGCTGTTCGAAGCCTTGCCCGATGCGCAAAGCCGCGCAATCGAACTGGTCAAGATCGAGGGGCGCTCGGTCAGCGAGGCGTCGACCTCGACCGGACAAAGCGAATCCCTGATCAAAGTAAATATCCACCGGGGCCTCAAACGCCTCGCTGGCATGATTGAAAGAGCCTAAAGCGATGCCGATTAGCCCAGACAGGTTCCTGGAAAGCCTGGTTAGTGACCTCAAGCCGGTCGCCCCGATGCGGCAATGGGCCGGCATGGCAAGGGCGCTGATCGCGATGGCGACTGGCACCATGTTGTTCGTTTGGTATTATGGTCCGCGCAGCGACCTGATGTCGGCGCAGCCCGATCCCATGTTCATGATCTCAAGCGGCCTTTTCCTGGTCCTGGCTCTCGCGTCGGCCTGGGCCGTGATCGATATGTCGCGTCCCTGGGTGGGGAGCCAGCGCGAAGGCTGGGTCTGGACCGCGATGATGGCAGGGGTCATGCCAATTGCGGCCTTGACGCTGGCAGCCATCGGCTGGCTGCGCGGCGAGACACCAGCCATTGATTCAGAGGGAATTGCATGTCTTGGCTTTGGGAGCGTTATCGGGCTTTTCACAGCGGCCGTGCTGGTTGCATGGCTTCGCCGCGGCGCACCATCATCGCCGCGCCGCGCTGGTCTTTTGACCGGAGTCGCGGCTGGCGCAGCGGGGACCTTTGCTGTCTCGCTGCATTGCCCGCATAGCGACTTGCTGCACATCGGTGTCTGGCACGGAATGACCGTCGCTGTGGCGGGCATTTTTGGCTTTTTTGCCTTGCCGCGATTGGTCAGTTGGTAGTCGGTATTGCGTGCAATCCTGACAGGCAGCACCTGGGCATGAAAGCAGAATTGCGGACATTGTCAGAATGGCCTGATCTGGGCCCTGAGAAGGTCCATCATCCTGATGAGAGGCGCGACGCGATCAGCGCCTTGGGGGCAACCAGGTCATGCCAGCCAGTTGAGTTTCAACTTTGAACGTTCTCGCTTCTTGCTGAATATCCTCCCATCGATCGATAAAGAGCGATTTGCGAGAATAGACGTTCTTGCCAACCTATCACCTGAGCGTCTTCGGCATCGCTCAGCGACGTTTGAGCGTCGAGGACACTGAGCAGGTCTTCTTCGCCTTCGATGAAGCGGACATTGGCAAGGCGGGCGGTGAGCCGCGCTTCGTTGACAATGGCGTCAAGGAGCTTTGCGCGCTCTGCTGATCGCTGGCCGGCACCTCGTGCATCTTCCACCTCTGCCAAGGCGGCAAGAATCTTTTGGCGGTATTGCTCTACGACTTCCACCTGCACTGCTGCTGCAAACTGCAACGCGCTTTCAAGTCGGCCGCGGCTGAAGATGGGTGCAAGCAGCGAGGACCCGATGTTCAGGCTCTTGCCGAGCGGAGAGCTGGTCGCTGTCTCAAGCAACCCCTGCATGCTGATGTTGATCTGCGGCAGGAATGCTGCCCGGGCCTGGGCAACATCGCCCTTCGCCGCCTCGATCAAGGCCTCCGAAGCGCGCAAGTCGGGGCGGGCCGCAAGCAGCTCGCGCGGTGCCGGTGGGCCAAGCTGTGGAATCGTCATCGTATCCAGGCTATCGGGGGCGGTGGTAAACTGCGGCGCTTCCGAGCCTGTCAGTATGGCGAGGGCAGTTCGCGTCTGGTCCAGCGCCTCCTGCAGTCGCGATGCCCTTTCGCGCAAATTCAGCAGCCGGATCGCCTGGAGACCCTGATCAACGCGGGTCGCGTCTCCTTCCGCCGAACGCAGGCGGATCACCCGATCGAGTTCTTCTGCACGCTCAATATTGGTGCCGAGAATGGCTATGCGACGGGCTAGCGCGGCACGTTGTACATAGGCCTGCGCCAAATCGGCTTCGATTGCCAGGGATATGGCAGCCCGTTCCAGTTCGGCCGCGCGCGCGCGAGACAAGGCAGCGCGTTTGCCCGCGCCAAGCCGACCGAAAAGATCAAGTTCGAAGTCGACATCGAGCCGGGCGAATGCGTCCTTGAAATCGAGCGCGCTGCTCGCACTGCTATTGAACCGCCGATTGGCACCTGCCGACAGAGTGACTTCCGGAAGAGTGGCCTGACGCGCCGCGCGCAACAGCGCCCGCGATTGCGAAATGCGCGCCGACGCGATCCGGATTTCACTGTTGTTTTCAAGTGCCTGACTGGTCAGCTTGGCCAGTTCAGGAGCGCTGAGCAGCGCAGGCAAGCGTGCTGTCGCGGGCGTGGCACTTTCGCTCTGGCCGCTCCACGCGGCAGAGGTGACCGGGGCGGGGCCATCAATCCGCACAATCGGCGCACAGCCACCGGCCGCCGCCATGAGCAAAGTCATCACGAAAATGGGGCGCGCAAGATGCATCGACTGTTTCTAGCCGCTGGTGGTTAAGATTGGTTGACCACCTGGCCTCATGCTTGATGCCATTCTGCATGGTTCATCGGTTCTTTACCTTGTTTTCAGCCTTAACGGCTAATTGCTTACTTCCACATGAGGCCAGTCACAGGGCAAATGACCGAACTGCTTTTTAGGAACGAAGTGATCGAGGCTAGCCGCAACCGGCTGACCGGGACGGTGGTGGCCGCAGTGCCGCCGTCGTCCCGCCTCTATACACGCCTGGCTGCCGGCGCCGCGCTGCTTCTCGTGGCGCTGTTGCTGTTCGGCAGCTATACGATGACCGCCGATGTGCGCGGAATTGTTGCCTACGATGGCGGCATCGCCCGCGTTTATCCGCGCTCCGCCGCCGAGGTCAGCGCGATCCATGTGAAGAGCGGGCAGCAGGTCTCAGCAGGCCAGCCGCTTGTTACCCTGGCAATAGCG
>JANLSP010000658.1:0-2110 GCA_031362485.1 Novosphingobium sp. | reverse complement strand
GCTCGGCTATACCGGCGACCTCGAAGGATCGGCCGAAATGAACATCTGGCTGCACAAGGCAACCATGCGCGAACTGGCTGCCAATGGCGGCAAGGTTCCCGCCGACATGGTCGATTGATTTAGGTCGCGACCCGCATCAGCGATGAAGAATAGGGCGCAAGCAAGCCTTGCGCCCTATTCCATTCGCCGGTTAGCCATAGCTGCCAGACGCCGGGATCGGGCGGCAGAATCGCCGGCATCACCTCGCGGCCCTCGTGGCGCAGCGCAGCATTGGCCTCGCAGCCAAGCAAGGCAAAGCTGGGCACCTCGCTGTCGGTCCACACCCCGGCAAAAGCGAAGAGCGGCTGATCGCTAAGCGTAAACCAGCACTGCTGCCGCCTGCCTTCGCGGTCTGTCCCCTTCCCCCATTCCATGAAGCTCGTCGCCGGAACCAGGCAGCGGAATTCGCTGTTGCGCAAATTGCCGATCCAGAAGGGACTATCGGGATTGCGCACGCTCAGCACCCCGCGCCCATTCTCTCCCGCCGCTGGCGGCGGCGGCACGCCCCATACACGGGGGATCAACCGGCGCGTGGGCTCGCCCTCAGGGCGGGGCCCGGCGACAAACTCGCGGCCCGCAGTCACCACCGGCGCAAATCCGCTCGGCGCGATATGTCCGCCTGCCCACGGATCATCCCCCGCCCGCGCGCCGAAATGCAAAGCAATGTCAGCGGCAACGGCGTCGAGGCGAAAGAGCATGGTCATGGGCACGAGACCCTTGCCCGGGCGGCCGGGAGAATCAACCCACTCGATCAATGGAACGGCATGACCCGGCCCGGCAGACGCCGGCTCATATTCCGCCCCGGCAATGACTGACCGCGCGCTGCGCCCGGCTCGAAGGGCGGGCGAAGTTGGCGCGCAGCGGCTTTGCCATGCTTGTGATTGCGGTGGCGCTCTATATCCTTACCAAGTGACCTTGCCCCGCCGCCAGCTTCAGCCTAAGTTGATGGCTCCCCGGGGAGCCTGCTCTGGCTGAGAGGGATGGGTAAGCACCATCCGACCCGTTGAACCTGAACCCGTTAGCACGGGCGGAGGGAGGGTCCGCGCCAGCGTTCTCCCCTTGCCCCACAGGAGAGCTGCGATGGCCGACATCAATTCCAAGTTCGAAATCGGCGTGACCACCGGCCCGATTCGAGGCTCGAAAAAGGTCCATGTCGGCCCGCTCAAAGTCGCCATGCGCGAAATTTCGCTCGAGCCCACTTCCGGCGAGGCCCCAGTGCGGGTCTATGACGCCTCCGGTCCTTATACCGACCCCGAAGTGCTGATCGACATCTCCGCCGGTCTCGCCGAACTGCGCCGCCCCTGGCAGCTGGCGCGCGGCGATATCGAGGAGGTGACACAGCGCGATGTGAAACCGGAAGACAATGGCCAGCTCGGCCCCGACCGCAGCGGCGGCGTTCCCGCCTTCCCCAACGTGCGCAAGACCGTGTGGAAGGCCAAGCCCGGCGCGAACCTCAGCCAGATGCATTATGCCCGCCAGGGGATCATCACCCCCGAGATGGAATATGTCGCGGTGCGCGAGAACCTCGGCCGTGAAATGCTGGCGGAATACATCCGCGACGGCGAAGATTTCGGCGCTGAAATCCCCGACTACGTGACCCCGGAATTCGTCCGCAGCGAAGTCGCGCGCGGCCGGGCGATCATCCCCTCCAACGTCAACCACCCCGAGTGCGAGCCGATGGCAATCGGCCGCAACTTCCTCGTCAAGATCAACGCCAACATCGGCAACAGCGCGGTAGCCAGCGATGTCGCCAGCGAAGTCGACAAGATGGTCTGGTCGATCCGCTGGGGCGCGGACACCGTCATGGACCTGTCGACGGGTCGCAACATCCACGACACCCGCGAATGGATCATCCGCAACTCGCCCGTCCCCATCGGCACCGTGCCGATCTATCAGGCGCTGGAAAAGGTCGGCGGCGTTGCCGAAGACCTGACCTGGGAAGTGTTCCGCGACACACAGCATCGCCGTGCCGAACCAGCCGATCATCGCCGCGCCGATGCCGCCGGTGATGTGGTCATAACCGGGCGCAATGTCGGTCACCAAGGGCCCGAGCGTGTAGAACGGGGCTTCG
>JANLSP010000649.1:0-4623 GCA_031362485.1 Novosphingobium sp. | reverse complement strand
TGCGAGCCCGTCCCGTCGCCGCCGCGCACCGCAGGGCCGAGCCGGAAGTCCCCAGCAGGTCCGCTTCCCGGCTGTTCGCCATAGAGAGACCCGTCAGGCAAGCCTGTCTGCCTCAGGCACACCCGCGTCGGCCGCCAGCCGTTCGCCCGCGTTCTCCTCAGGCGTTATCCCGGCCTCGCCAGCGGGCAAATCCGCGCGCTCAATAGCAGCGTGTGACCTGGTTGGCATCGTCGCGGCACGAGATGCCGTGGCTGCTCCGCAGCACGCGGTTGGCATCATAGCGCCACGAATTCCCCTTGTTGTCCCGGATCACGCCGTTCGCGTCGGTCGTGTAGGAGGCGCTGTCGCTGCCGCGCACCACCCCGTTCGCGTCAATCCGCCACGAATTGCCGCGATTGTCGCGCAGCACCTGGTTGGCATCGAAGCGGTAGGAAGTGCCGTCGCTGCAGCGGATCACGCGGTTGGCGTCGACCGGACAGCTGCGGCCGGCGGCGCCGGGCATGGCGAAGAGAAAGACGAAAGCGTGGGCGATTGCCAACGCAGAGGTTGTCGGTTCCATTGCGCAGTCTCGCGCTGCGCAAGTGAGCGGGCGATGAACAGCGCGGCTAGCCCGCCGGTCTAAACCCGCGCAGATGCACCGTGCCTTCCGCCCCCGCAACCAGCACGGCATGTTCGGTGGGGCGATCGATCCGCAAGTAAGACAGCGCCATGGTCCTGATCTGCCAGCGGCCTTCCCGCTTCACGTAAGTCTCGAGGTAGTGGCCCCAGCCGTGGTTCTGGGTGCCGTCCTGCCACACGTTGTAGTCTTCAAGCGCCCAGACGCCCGCTGCAGTCTCCGGGCCGGTCAGTTCGATTTCGGGCATGTGGCCGTGGTGGACGCTCTGCACCATCGGCATTGCCGTGGCATAGGCCATGAATGCCTCGCGGCCGTCGAACTTTTCACCACCGGCGCGGGTCAGATCAACGACGATATCCTCGGCGAAGCACGAGCCGTAAAGCTCCCAGTCCTTGCTATCGAGCCCGCGAAAATAGCGGGCTTTCAGCTTCTTGATTTCTTCGATGTCGTCCATCGACTGGCTCCCACAATCGGTCTTTAGCAGCGTCTCAACCATAGCCATAGTTGAGCGCGAACGTTGAACAAATTTCCTCACTGTTCAGCTTGGGCTAAGGCACACACGTTCAGCCTGCGGCGCATCATCAAGAGGGGATTATCATGAAATCTACTCAACGCACTGTTGCCGCGCTCGTCACAGCATCGCTCGGACTTCTGACCATAGTTCCCGCTATCGCTGCTTCGGACTATCTGCTCGAACTTGACGACGTCGTTGGCGAGGCCACCACAAAAACCACCGTCGAACTGGCCTCATGGTCGTTCGGTGCGTCAAATCCGACTTCGGTTGGCTCTAGCGGCATGGCAACCGGCCGCCGCCAGCATCAGCCGATCAGGCTTGCAACGCCCCTCGCCAACAACGGCTCAGTCAGTGTTGTCACCGCTCGCGAGGCTGGATCTGGCATGGCAACCGGGAGGGTCGCCTGCGCCGCTGGAAAGCACTTCCCGACGGCAACGCTGTCGCGCGGCGAGCAGCGCTGGGCGCTCACCGACGTAATGGTGTCGTCCTGCGCAAGCGACGGGATGACGCTTTCCTATCGGTCCATCGCGACATATGACCTCAAGTCGAGCAAGAAATAACATCACGCCCGCTCAATCGGTCCTGAGCAGCATCGCACCGTAGCCATAGCCGCCATTGACGGCCAGTGCTGTCGTCGCACCAGGCACCTGCCGCCCAAGGCCCCTGCCCCAGACTTGCGTCACGGCCTCGTGGATATGGCCGAAACCATGGAAGCGGCCGGCGGATAGCTGACCGCCGCCGGTGTTGAGCGGCAGCTTGCCGTCTATCGCAGTGTTGTGCCCGCCAGCGATGAACCCCAACGCCTCGCCGCGTTCACACAGGCGCACCGCTTCGATCCAGATCGGTACGTGGATCGAAAAGCCGTCATAGATTTGCGCGCAGTCGACATTGGCAGGCGTCATGTCGGTGCGGTTCCACAGCATGTCGCCGCATTTGTCGGCTGGCGTCATGGTGAAATCGCCGGTGTGCAGACCCTCGCCGAATGCGCCCATCGACATGCCGATCGCCTCGATATTGATCGGCGGGTTCTTGCAGTCCTTCGCCGCGTCTTTCGCCGAAAGCAGGATCGCGGTGGAGCCATCGATGTGGCTGTCGCAATCGAACAGGCGCAAAGGCGTCGAGATCATCCGCGAGGAGAGATAGTCCTCGATGCTCAGCGCCCGCCCGCGATAGAGCGCGTTGGGATTGTGCTGTGCATGGGCGCGGCCATTGACCGCGACCCAGCCGAGTTGTTCTTCGGTGGCGCCGTATTTGTCGAAATAGGCCTGGGCATAGAGCGCCCACAGATTGACCGGCGAATGGGCGTGATAGGGCACCGAAAAGGCATTGCTGCCCGGATCAACGCGCTCGCGATTTCCCGTGAGCAAGGTGGAGGCGCGCGAGGTGGTGCGCGCGGAGGCCTGTGCGACCGTGCGGAAACACAGCACGTGGCGGCAAAGCCCGGTGGCGATGGCCATAATGCCCTGAAAGATCGCTGCCATGTGGCCCGGGCCTTCGTGGCTCGAAGGGTTGGTCCAGATGGGGCGGATTCCAAGCGCCATCATCGTCTCGACCGTGCCGACGGGGGAAATCCCGCCGCCTTCGCTGGTCTTGCCGGGATGGCAGATCAGCCCGTCGACCTCTTCGACTCTGATCCCGGCGTCCGTAATCGCCTGAAGGCAGGCATCGAGAGTCAGTTGCAGCGCCGAGCGGGGCGACGGGCGGCCCGCCGGCGTCTGGCCGATTCCGGTGATGCAGACCTGATGTTCAGGAAGCATTATCGGCCTCGAACATCGGCAACCAGACGTCTTCGTGATGCTCGAAACAGACCGTCACGCGCATGCCACTGGTGACGCTTGCGGGATCACCGAGCACACTGCTGAACACATAGAGCTCGGCCTGTTCGTCCAGCTCGATCGCGGCAAAAACGAACGGCTCGTCAAGGCCGGGCAGCCATGCCTGGTGGTTGACCGTGAAGGTTTTGACCTTGCCTTTGCCCGAGACCGCAGAGGGCTCGACTGTTTCGGTGTGGCAGGCCGAGCATATTGGTAGTGGCGGATGCTGGTAGAGCCCGCAGGCGGTGCAGCGCTGGATCAGCAGCGTGCCATGTTCGCCGCCGGTCCAGAACGGCGCGGTTTCCGGCGTAAGCGCGGGAAGTTTGCGGGCCGGTGCCGTCAAAACACCACGCCTTGCACCTTGAGGTCGATGATCGCGTCTTCGTCATAGCCCAGGCTCTGCAGCAGCGCGTCGCTGTCGGCGCCAAGGTCCGGCGAGCGCCTTGCAGGCAGCGCCTCGCCGTCGAACAGCATTGGCAGGCCGACCATTGGAATCGTCGTACCGTCGCCATAGTCGGCACTCTGGAGGTAGGAGTTCGCCTGGACCTGGACATCGTCCTTCATCTCACCGACTTCCTGCACCACTTCCCACTGGCCGTCCTGGCGCATGAGAATTGCGCGCCATTCGGCGAGGTTGTTCGTCGCAAACAGCTGGGTAACTTCGGCCCAGCAGGCCTCAGCATTCTCGCGCCGCGCGGCGGAATCGACGAAGCGCGGATCGCTGCCCAGATCAGGCCGCCCGGCAACCTCGCAGAATTTCTTCCAGTACTTGTCGGCCTGCAACATGCACAGCGAGAGGAAACGCCCGTCGCTGGTGCGATAGTTTCCGACCAGCACGTTGAACGGCATCGCATTGGCCGGGCGCGGGAAGCGCAATACGTCATCTGCGGTCGCCTGACAGATCAGCCGCTGCATTGACCACATTGCCGTGCCGAGCAACGACACATCGACCGCACTGCCCTCGCCGGTGCGCAGCCGCTTGACCAGCGCGGCGCAGATCGCGCCCGAGAGCATCGCGCCCGAGGCAGTGTCGCCAAACGCTGGCCCCGGTGGCCCCACCGGCCGCGGCGCGCCATCCTCGGTCATGGTCCCCGAAATCGAGCCGCGCGCCCAGAACGAGATCGCGTCATAGCCGCCCTTCTCGCTTTCGGGGCCATTGGGGCCCGAACCGCTGCCGCTGGCATAGATGATCCCGGGAAATTTCCCGCGAATGCTGTCGGCATCGATACCCATCGCGCGGCGCGCGGGCGGCAGCAAGTTGGTGAGGAATACGTCAGCGCCTTCGCACAGCTTCATCAGCACCTCGCGGCCTGCTGCGGACTTGAGGTCGAGCGTGATCGAGCGTTTGCCGCGATTATAGCTTTCCCAGCTGAAATCGATCTTGCTGCCCTCTCCCCCCATGCCGCCAATCTGCAAGCCGCGCAGCGGATCGCCGCTGGGCGGCTCGACCTTGATTACATCGGCGCCAAGGTCAGACAGCATGCCGCCGGCGGCGGGAACGAATGCCCACATGGCGACTTCGACGACTTTGATTCCTTTGAGCGGCCCATTGCCGTCAGCCAAAATGCCCATGACTCTCTCCTAGCGTTCGTTATTGTGACGCAAGAAACGAAATCGCGAATCAGGTCAAGGGCCGGACTCGTGCATTGCAGGGAGAACATAGGTGTCATTGGCAGGGA
>JANLSP010000600.1:0-3577 GCA_031362485.1 Novosphingobium sp. | reverse complement strand
CACGAAGGCCACTTTCCTGCCGGAATCGAGCAGGTCGTCGTCATGACCGGTCAGGAAGTCGCCATGGCCATAGGCCGTGACCTGGCCGTCGGTGAAAGTGGGGGCGACGAGTCCGGTGACATTTTCGAGGAATGCCTGCATCGGCTGCCGGCGCATCAGATCGGCCAGTGCGGCCAGCACCGGGTCCTCGGCTTGTTCGCCTGATCCCGGAATGCGCAGCGCGGCGTAACTGTACTGAAATCCGTCGCGTGCCCGGTCAAACATGCCAGGTTCCAGCTCCTCGCGGCACTGCCCGCCTGGCGCACGCCATTCGTCCCATGGGATCTCGTGCGCACCGGTTTCGTGATTGATCAGCTGAATCCAGTCATCATTGTCTTGAAGATACTGGAAAAGTTCCGGTGCGCCGCGCGTCAGCAACCGTCCGACCCGCACATGGCCATCGTGTCGCAAGCGCCGGGCAATATCGGCAAGATCGAGTTCGGGATTGAGTTCCAGCGGAACAAGGGCGGTCATGGATTCTGTCCTGCCCCCGGCTTGATCTGGAAGGCTGCGAGCGGGCCCGGGCGGCCGGGCTTGTTGATCCGCCGCACCTTGCCATCCTCGACATGCAGGACAACGTCGGCCAGGTCGACCAGCGCCGGGCGGTGGGAAATCGCAATGCGGGTGACCGGCATCGCCGCGATGGCAAGCGCGACTAGACCTTCGGTCTTCTCATCAAGATTTGCCGTGCCTTCGTCGAGCAGCAGCACGTCGGGATCGCGATAGAGCGCACGGGCGAGCAGAATCCGCTGGCGCTGACCCGACGAAAGCGCCGCGCCCATGTCGCTGACCAGGCTCTGGTACGCCATTGGCATCTTGGCGATGTCATCGTGAACGCGCGCAAATCGGGCTGCGGCCTCAATGGCCTGCTGGTCGGGCTGGGGATGGAAAAAGCTGATGTTGTCAGCCAGCGTGCCTGTCAGCAGGTAATCGTCTTGCAAAACCGCACCTACGCCCTGACGCCAGGATGCCATGGTCGCGGGCCCGAGCGACAGACCATCGATTTCGATCGTGCCCGACTGGGGCGTTAGCAGACCAAGCAACAGCCGCATCAGCGTGGTCTTGCCCGCACCCGATGGCCCGACAATCGCAACCAGGCTTCCGCCCGGAATTTCGAAGCTCACCCGGTCGAGAATCAGGCCACTGGCGCTGTCATAGGCGAACGAAAGATTGTTGGCGGCAATGGTCGGCGGCATGCGGTTGGGGCGATGAGCCGGCGGCGGCTTCAACACTTCTTTTTTCTCGCCGACAATGTCGGCAAGCCGTTCGAGATGAACGCTCAGCAGGCGCCATTTCTGCCACTGTTCGACCAGCGCGGTGGCGCTTGAGGCGAAGCTGCTGCGGTAGGACAGGAACGCCAGCAGCAGCCCCACGCTCAACTCCTGGGAAATCACCGCCAGCGCCCCGAAATAGACAGTCAGGAGAAACGACAGGCTGAAAATTGCGTCTTCCGCGAAGCCTAGCTTCACGCCGATCATGCGCGACTTGTAGGTGGCCGAGATGACATCGGCGTAGCGGTTGCGCCATCCGCTCTCGCGCATCGTCTCGAAGCCATGCAGCTTGATCGCCCGCATCGCGCGCAGCGATTCCATCTGATAGGATTCCTCCTGCGCCCGCGCGACGATTTCCTCTTCGGTCCGTGCCCGCATCGCCGGATAGAAGATTTGGGAAAGCGCGATGTAGGCAAGGGTGGCGCAGAAGACGATGGCCGTGAGCGGAACGCTGATCATCACCATGACCAGTAGCGTGGCAAGCAGCAAGGTGCTGTCGATGGCGACATCGACAAGGCCATGTGTCAGCAGTTGCTGGATGGGCCGGATCGAACCGATGCGCGAGAGGATATCGCCAACATGGCGACGCTCGAAATAGCCCATAGGCAGACGCAGCAGGTGCCGGACGATATTGCCGCCCAACTGGAAGGTCAGCGATTCGCCCAGGCACAGGGTAACCCAGCTGCGCAACATGCGGGTCACGGCCTGCAGCCCATAAATGAAGCCGAAGCCGATCAGCAACATGGTGAGCATGCTGGAATCGCCCTGATTCACGCCATCATCGATCACCAGCTGGATGAAGAAGGGTATGACCAGCGAAGTGACCTGCACCAGCAGCGAGAGGACCAGCACTTGCCCGATCGCCGAACGGAAGTTGACCAGGTTGCTCCACAAGTCGGATAGCCGGGTCCGGCTCTGGACGTTGATCGGCTTGAAATCGGCCGTCGGCGTCAGTTCCAGCGCCACGCCGGTGAAATGGCGCGCGAATTTGGCGAGCGGCAGGTGCCGGCGGCCACGGGCAGGATCGAGGATCGTGGCAGTAGTGCGATCGACCTTTTCGAGGACCACGAAATGGTTGAGGTCCCAGTGCAGGATAGCGGGCAGTTGCAAGCGGTCGAGCTCTTCCACTTCCAGCCGCACCGCGCGGGCCGACAAATCAAGGTCGGATGCGACGCCGATCAGCTGCCGCAGGGTCATGCCCTTGATCGATGTGGGAAACCGCTGGCGTAAACCGGCGAGGTCCACTCTGTGGCCGTGATAGCGTGCGATCATGCACATCGAGGCAAGCCCGCATTCGGCCGCCTCCGATTGAAGCACGGCGCGGATGCGCTCGTTCCAGGGCCATTCAAAAGTCGCCATCAGCCGACAGCCTCGAAGATCGGGCCTAGCAGGATTTGCCAGAAGCTGCGGCGTTCCATCACCAATTTGCCGGAGATGGTCATGCCCGGCCGGATCGCGGCCATGCTGAGTTTGGCGCGCGGCGAAAATTGCACGATCCGCGTTCGGATGCGGAACACCGGTTCATCGAACTTGAGCCCCGGATCGACATTTGACGGCTCGGTTGGAACTTTGGCGATCTCGGTCACCACGCCCCGGCTGGAGCCGAACTTCTGATAGGGGAACGCGTCGAATTGAAGCCGCACTAACTGACCAGCGCGGGCATTGCCCACCGCCCGCGAGGGCGCGTAAAGCCAGATTTCTAGCTTGCTGTTCGACGGGATAATCGATGCCGCCGCGCGTTCGGGGGTTGTCTGTTGGCCGATTTCCACGCTGATGTCGCCGACCGTTCCGTCAACGGGAGCTGTCAGCACCAGCTTGTCGGTACGCGTCAGCTCGAGTTGCTGCTGTGCCAGAACCGCGCGCTGCGACAGCAGAACTGAAAGCGTCCGCTGGGACTCGAGTTGCTGCCGGCCCCGCTCGGCCTCGTTTGCCCGCAAGGCATTGCGCTGGCTAATAAGCTGCTCGCCGAGTGCTTCGTGGGCGGCGCGGCGAGATAGCAGGGCGGAACGGCTATCCTCGACCTGGCGCTGAGTGCCTGCGCCTTCTTTGGCCAGACGTTCTGCGCGGCGTGCGGCCGATTCGGCCAGGCGAATCTGATCAGAGGCAATGATCTGCTGCCGCTCGAGCGAGCCGATGGTCGCAGTGATTCCGGTGCGCTGCTGAGTTAAGGCGGCGAGTTCGGAAGTTGCCTGGTTGGACACGATCTCGACCTGTCGGCCAAGCTCCACATCCTGCTTGCCGATTTCGCCAAGCTGGGGAGTGATCCC
>JANLSP010000578.1:0-5831 GCA_031362485.1 Novosphingobium sp. | reverse complement strand
AAGATCGAGCGCGACCACGGCATCGCTGAGCCCGGTGGCGGGCAGCGAATAGTTGTCACCGGTCGCGACATAGAGTTGGCCGCGCGCCCCATCGATCGCTGGGCTGTTCCACACCGCGACCCCCGATGGCCCGAGTTTGGGCAGTCCCGACTGGCTGGTGCCCTGCTGCACCGGCGGATCGACCAGCCAGGTGCGCCACTTCTCGGCACCGCTCGCCGCATCCATCGCCACCACCGATCCGCGGAACGAGCAACAGACATAATTCGGGCTGGTGGCAAAGGCCTCTTCAACCGAGGAAACCGGCACATAGAGCGTGCCCTGGTGCAGTGTCGGCGTGCCGGTGCTCACAGTGGCAGGGTGGGGATCGGCGCGGCGCCGCCAGACTTCCTTGCCGTCGAGCAGGCTGATCGCATAGATATTGCCAAAAGTGTCGCCGAAATGGACCAGCGGCCGCGCGGCGCGGTCGCCCCTGCGCCAGGGGCTGACGACAATGCCGGTGCGCACTTCGGCCTGTGCTTCGAAGGCCCAGCGCACGCAGCCAGTGGCCCGGTCGAGCGCATAGACCGCGCCGTTGTGATTGCCGACGAGAATAGCCCCGCCCGCCAGGGCCGGCTGCGAACGCGCGCGCGACGAATGCGGGAAAGCGAATGCCCATTTGAGCTTGAGCCGGGCCGCGTTGCGGGCATTGAGCCCGGAGACGCGCGCCGGGATGGCATGCGTGCTCGCGGCATCGAGGCCCCAGCCGGCGAAGACCGGCGGCTCGTTCAGATCAAAGCGGGCGGCGGCTCCGCTGCACATGTTGAGCGCCGTTCGGTCAGAGCTTGAACCCATTTTGCGCCCGGCAATGTATTCGGCAACTGCGATACGCTGGTCCGCAGTCAGGCTTGCGCCCTGTTCACGCATCGCGCCTTGGAGCAGCGCGCGGTGGATCGCCTCGGGGGTCATATCCTGCAGCGCCATCAGCTGCGGCGCGCGGTCGAGACCGGCAGTGTGGCAGCCGGCGCAGACCTCGCGGTAGACCTGGCCGCCCGGGGTCTGGGCCAGCTTGGGATCGCGCCCGGTCCAGTCTGGAATTTCCACCGGCGTCGCCGCCGAGATCGATGCGGGCGGGAGCAACAGTGCGCCCAGCCCCAGCACTAGCGTGACCACGCAGCAAAGCCACGCGCGCATTGCCCAGTTCCCGGCCATCCCGATCCTCCCCGTCATTTTCGGGTATCGAACATCAAAACCGCGCGGCGCGCCAGCCCTTATCGCATCGGCCCGGTGAACAGCAGCGAATCGAGCCGCGAATTGCGCCACTTCAGGCTCCAGTGCAGGTGCGGCCCTGTCGCGCGGCCGGTCGCCCCGATATAGCCGATCACCTGTCCCTGCTTCACCTGCTCTCCCACTCGCACTGCCAGGCGCGAGCTATGCAGGAAGGCGCTGTTGAGCCCTTTGCCATGGTCGATCATCAGGAGATAACCCTCGAGCGTGAACGGCCTCTCCGCCGCGAGAATCACCACGCCGTCTGCCGGCGCGACATAGGGCGTGCCGCTTGTGCCGGTGGCGATATCATTGCCCGAATGATAGCCGCCAGGGGTGCCGTTGTAGATCCGCTGCGAGCCGAAGCGGCCCGAGAGCCGGCCGCGCGCGGGCCAGATGAAATTCTGCCGCCAGCCCTCGCTGTCCGAATCGATCGCACGGGCGGCGTTGATCTGGGCAAGCTCACCGGCACGGATGCGTTTGTAGCTTTCGCTGGGCGGCGTGCCCGGGCGCGGGCCCAGCGGGATGTGCTCAATGTTCCAGGCGCGCGGCGTAACGGCGAGCGAGCGCGTGACACTTCGGCCCGAATCGAGCCGCGCCGTCAGCGTCGCTGAAGGGCCGGCGTCGCGGTCAAATGCGGCGAAGAAACGCCCGTCGCGGTCGAAGGCCAAGGCCTCGCCGTTGAAACTGAGCGACCGCGCGCCAAGCGGGGCAAGGCCCACCACCCAGCCGCCTTGAGTAAGTTCGCCCGACACTGCGAAATCTGCCCCTCGCGACGGCAAGGCTCGTTGCGGTGGCGGAGGAAGCGGGCCAGGACGCGGCAGACCCGGCAAGGTCTGCACCCGGCCCGGCCCGCGCGTCTGCGTGCCATCGTTGCAGCTGCCGCTCGCTGTGAGCAACACCGCCGAAGCGGCTGCCAGCATCCATGAAATCGTGCGCATCACTGCAGCGCCTTCAGGCTTTTCCTGTCGATTGTCCGGTCAGACGTCCGGTGGCTGCAGCTGCGCTGGCATAGGCTTCCTGCCGTTCAGCGCTCCAATAGCGCAGCGCATCGAGGGCAATCCGCTCGCCCGTGACGGCGCAGACGACGAAGGAACCGGCGGTTACTATGCGAAATCCGTTGGGCCCATAGTGCAGGCTGGCGGGGCGTTCCTGGGAAGACATCAACATGCTCAAAGCCTTAGCCAATCGCTACGCCTAAAGCAATTTGCCCTGTTCGAGCGGGGGAGGACGGCTGGGGCGCGGCGCTGGCGGTGGCGCAGAGCCAGCAAGAGCCAATCGGCCATCGGCGAATTCGATTTCGAGACCCTTCGCCGCGCGCGCGGCTGCGGCACTCATCACCGGCTGTCCTGCCGCGTCGCGGACAATCGCATAGCCGCGCTCCAACACCCGGCGCGGGCTGAGCTGTTCGGCCATCCGCCACAGTGCTTCATGCCTTGCGCGAAGTTCGTCGATGCGCCGCAGCAGCAATGCTGGGGCAAAGCGAGTCGAAGCAAGGCGCTGGCGAGCCTCAGTCAGCCGGCTCCGCACCAGCGGCAGCGACAGGCGGCCGGCACAGTGCTGCAGACGCCCCAGCGCTGCCGTCGCCCGCTGCGACAGCCCCCGGCGGGCGCGCTCCGCCAGATCGTCGAGCCGCTGGGCCTGCGGCTCAAGCAACGCGAGCGGTGGAGGCAGGCGCTGGGCGCGCGCGGCCAGCCGCTCGCGGCCCAGACCCAGTGCGCGGATCACCGCGCGGCGCTGACGCAGGGCCATCTCGCCGAGCTGGGCGAGCAATTCCTCGCGAACCGGCACGGCAAGCTCGGCGGCGGCGGTGGGCGTGGGCGCGCGCAAATCGGCGGCGAAATCGGCAAGCGTGGTGTCGGTCTCGTGGCCCACGGCACTGATCACTGGAATCGAACAGCCGGCAATCGCGCGCACGACTTCCTCTTCGTTGAATGCCCACAGGTCCTCGATCGAGCCGCCGCCGCGCGCAACGATCACCACATCGGGCCGGTCAGCACCGGCCATGGCGGAAAAACCCCGCAGCGCGGCTGCGACCTGCCCCGCCGCACCCTGACCCTGGACCAGCACCGGCCAGACCAGCACCCGGCAGGGAAACCGGTCGGCAAGTCGGTGGAGGATATCGCGAATCACCGCGCCTGTCGGCGAAGTCACCACCCCGATGGTGCGCGGCAGGTACGGCAGCGCCTGCTTGCGTGATTGGGCAAACAGCCCTTCTGCCTCGAGCCGCGCCTTGGTTTTCGCCAGCAGCGCGAGCAGCGCGCCCTCGCCGGCAACTTCCATCCGCTCGATCACGATCTGGTAGGTGGACTTGCCCGGAAAAGTGGTGATCTTGCCGGTGGCGATGACTTCCAGCCCCTCTTCGGGCATGAAGCCCAGCCGCTGGACACCGCCCTTCCACATCACCGCGTCGATTTTGGCGCCTTCGTCCTTCAGACTGCAATACATGTGGCCCGATGCCGCAACGGTGACGCGCGACAGCTCGCCGCGCAGCCGCACGAAAGCGAAGCGATCCTCCACCGTGCGTTTGAGCAGCGCGGAAATTTCGCTGACCGAATATGGCTCGGCATTGTCGCCCGGTCCCGTCGGGGCAGCAACCAGTCCGTCACTCATGGCATTGGTCCGGTCATGCGATTCCTCTACCTTGCTGGATTATTTTAGGTATCATGCATCGCTGCAAGTGGCGGGGCGCGCTTATGACTGATGAAACGGAAGGCGGCAATCCGGGACCGATCGGCAAGCATGGCATTGCGGTCGCACTTATCGGCGCAGCATCGGCTGTCATGGTCGGCATGATCAATGGCAAGGTCTGGCCGTTCAGTGGTTCCGCGCCTGCGCCGATTGAGACGGAAGCGGTCGGACCGGGAAGGACTACGCTAGGCCCGGAGCCGTTTGGCCCGGCAACTTCGCCGGCAATTGTCCGGACGCCGGAAAACGTTGGCCCGCCAAGCCCGGTCCAGACTGCGCGCCAGTTCCTGCAAGCAGTGGATCCCGAATTCGATCCGGCGATAGCGATCAACCGCAAGATCTATGTCCACAATCGCTGCGCCCAGCCGATGTCTGTGCGCATCGTCTATGAAAAGCTCGACAAGACCATCGACGGGCTGGGCGAGCAGTATACCGCCGAGCCCCAGGAAATGATTCTGCCAAAATCCGACGACGGCACCGGCGCGGCAACTTTCCGCCGCTATGCCATGATAAATGCCCGCACCGCAGATAATGCCAATCGCTGGACCGGCAGTTACCCCCTGACCACCGATCAGGGCGTGATAAATTTCCGCGCGTGGAAGCTTGAGGTCGATGGCGACGGCGACTATCGCGTCACTCTGGATTGCGACGCCTGACCCTTATTTTCGAGACTGCCCGACAATGAACATCCTGCTGATCGGTAGCGGCGGGCGCGAACATGCGCTGGCGTGGAAGCTGGCGCAGTCGCCGCACTGCACCAAGCTGTTCGCCGCGCCGGGCAATCCCGGAATTGCACAGCACGCCGCGCTGGTCGCGCTGGATGCTACCGATCACGCGGCTGTTGTCAGTTTTTGCCGCAGGCAGGAAGTCGGCCTGATCGTCGTCGGACCCGAAGCGCCGCTGGTTGACGGTCTGGCAGATAGCCTGCGCGCCGCTGGCTTCCCGGTGTTTGGCCCCGGCAAGGCCGCCGCCCAGCTCGAAGGCAGCAAGGGCTTCACCAAGGACCTGTGCGCCCGCGCCAATATCCCGACCGGCGACTACAGCCGTGTCAACAGCGAAGCCGATGCCATGGCGGCGCTGGCTCGCTTCGGCGCACCGGTGGTGATCAAGGCTGATGGCCTCGCAGCGGGCAAGGGCGTGACAGTCGCCATGACCATGGCCGAAGCCGAGGCGGCGGTGCGCGACATTTTTGCCGGGCGCTTCGGTGAAGCCGGCGCGGAAGCGGTGATCGAGGAATTTCTCGAAGGCGAGGAAGCGAGTTTCTTCGCGCTTACCGATGGCAGCACGGTCATGGCCTTCGCATCCGCGCAGGATCACAAGCGGGTCGGCGAGGGCGATACCGGTCCCAACACCGGCGGCATGGGGGCATACAGCCCCGCGCGGGTGCTCACCCCGGCGCTGGAAGAGGAAGCGATGGCGCGGATCATCGTGCCGACAGTGCAGAGGCTAGCCAAGGAAGGCATGCCCTATTCGGGCGTGCTGTTCCTCGGGCTGATGCTCACCCCCACCGGCCCGCAACTGATCGAATACAACGCCCGTTTCGGCGATCCCGAATGCCAGGTGATGATGATGCGGCTCGAATCGGACCTGGTCGAACTGATGCTCGCCTGCGCAACAAGCAGGCTTGGGGAAATCGACGCGCCGCGCTTTTCGAACGACACCGCGCTCACCGTGGTGATGGCGGCACAGGGCTATCCCGACACGCCGAAAAAGGGCGGGAGCATCGCCAGGATCACGGCCGCCGAGGCGACCGGCGTAATGGTGTTTCACGCGGGCACTGCGGTGGTGGACGGCGCGCTCGTTGCCAATGGCGGCCGCGTGCTGAATGTGACAGCGCGCGGGAGCAGCGTCAGCGAAGCGCAGGCGCGGGCCTATGCAGGCGTCGACGCCATCGATTTTCC
>JANLSP010000426.1:0-2354 GCA_031362485.1 Novosphingobium sp. | reverse complement strand
CCAGCTTGCCGGCATGCCATTGACGCCTTTGGTATAGATTACCTCGGTCACCCCGCCATCGACCAGCATGGCTTTGTAGGCATCGGGAGCGGCGCTCTCTCGGGTCGCGATCATACGCGTGCCGAGATAGGCGAGGTCTGCGCCGAGCGCTTCGGCGGCATGAATCGCCCCGCCGGTCGAGATCGCCCCTGCCATCACCACCGTGCCAGCGAACATCGCCCGCACCTGCGGCACAAAAGCGAGGTGGCTGATCGTGCCGGCATGGCCGCCGCCGCCAGCCCCGATGCAGACAATCCCGTCGACGCCTGCTGCCGCCGCCTTTTCGGCAAATCGGATCGTGGTCGCATCGTGGAAATGCAGCATGCCGAATTCGCGCACCAGAGGTGCGTTGTTCGTCGGATCGCCCACCGAGGTGACGATGATGCGCACGCCGAATTTCCTGCAGGCCTCAAGCTGGCGGCGGAAATCCTCAGCGGTTGAATTGGGCGAGATGTTCATCGCCAGCGGACCGACCTTGCGGGCGGGGTGCGACCCGGCGAAACGATCAAGTGCCTCGCGCACTGCCTGCAACTGGGCAATCATCTCTTCATCGTCGCGGCAATGGTTGCGCGTCAGCGAGCCGATGATTCCGGCCTGGCAGCAGGCAATTGCCAGGTCCACTCCACTGACGAGAAACATCGGCGCGGCGAAGGCGGGCAAGGTCAGGCAGTCGCGGACATCGCTGGCTAGCGCCATTGCTATCGGATCCTCTCGTCAGGCATTGTCATTTCCGCCAGGTCACGCAAGCGGCCTTGCGGCAATCTTGCCCTGTCTGCATGATGCCCGCAAGTCAGACTGGAGAGGATTAAGCCCGATGTTCAAGCAGATTTGCTTTTTCAAGAAGCGCCCGGACATGACTGCCGACGAATTTATGGACTATTACGAAAACCAGCATTCGCAGCTGTCCAAGCGGATGGGCCTCAAACCCGCCATTCCCAACGCCACCCGCTATGTCCGCCGCTACCTGCGGCCCGAGAAGAACCCGGTGACGGGCCAGATCCACGATGCCGGCTATGATTGCATCATGGAAATCTGGTGGAACAGCCGCGAGGACTTCGAAGCCAGCCAAGCCCTGATCGCCAGCCCCGAGCGTCTGCCGCACACCATTGAGGATGAGAAAAAACTGTTCGCGTCCAGTGCCAATCCAATCTGCTCTGTCATCGAATACGATTCACCGATGGGCCCAAATGGCGAGGAGACGCGGGTCGAGCTGAAATACGGGGATTGAAACTCAGAACTGCGTTTTCCAGCTGATCGCCGCGCCCGCATCTGCGGGTATTGCGGCAACATGGCCGGGGTTCTTGCGCCAGAACAGGCTGGCCGATGCCAAGCCGCCCCATAGCGGCCCGCGCCAGGCCAGTTCGGCATCCAGTTCCCGCCCCGAGGGGCTGAGCGAAAGGGTCGAGATAGCATTGGTCGCACTGAGCGTGTCATAGTCCCAGGCAACCGGCAGATTGAGCGCCAGCCCACCGGACCCGACTCGCAGCGGTTGCGACAGACGCAGGGCAATGCTGTCATCCGGAGCGAACAGCGACCTTCGCTCGACGTCGAGCGACCAGGCGTTGCTTGTCAAACGCGAACCATTCGAGATCTGGCCGCCGAGGCGCGCACGGGTGAAACCCTGCCGCCAGGCTGCCGCAAGTTGCCAATCCGGCGCTGGGCTCCAAGCGGCGCGTGCATCGATAAACAGGCTGTCGGCGCCGCGCAGACCAAAAGCATCATGAAGACGCGCGCCAAGCATGGTGCGGTTTTCAGCCAGCCAGCTTGCCGTCAGTGCCGTCGCAAGTTCGCCAAACTGGCGGTCAGCCGAAACCGAGAAACGGGTCACCTCCTGGCCACTGCGTGACTGGAAACCATTGCCGGCAAAGGCTGTGGGCCCGGTACCAGCTACCCTGGCGCGAGCGCCGCTGACCGTCAGTCCCAGCCGACCGAACTGCTGGCGCAGTGCAACGGAGTTCTCCGCCGCGCGGGTGAATCCGAAATCATCGGCAGGCGAGCGGACGACGAAGAACGCGGGCTCGCTATGGCCCTGGACTTGCGCGATCAGGCCGTCGGTACCCTGGGCAAAGCCGAAAGCGATGTTGGTTTCGGGGGCCAGTCGGGCGGCGACGCGGCCAGCCAGCACGCGCGATACTTCGGCATCAGCCCTGCCGAGCCGCAGTTTACCCTGCCAGGGTCCCGCCGCACGACGGCCCCGACGATCAAATGAAAAGCCAAGCGAAATGCTGCCCGCCTCGCCTGCAAGGCTCTCAATCGGATTTAGCAGCGTCTGGCCCAAGCGCGGATCGTCCGGGGCTGACTGCAGCCCGCCGCCC
>JANLSP010000518.1:0-10539 GCA_031362485.1 Novosphingobium sp. | reverse complement strand
GGCGAGGCCGCCGCGCTGGCTGCACTCGACGAGGAACTGGCCGCCACGTCCGATGATGCCACGGCCGAGGAAATCCAGAACATCGTTTATGCGATCGGCAAGGACCCGCATTACGGCTTCGAGCAACTGCGCGACTGGTTCAAATGCCTTTACGAGACGCTGCTGGGTTCGTCCGCCGGCCCGCGCATGGGCAGCTTCATCGCGCTGTACGGGATCGGCAACACGCGGAAACTGATCGCCGAGGCGCTCGGCGACTGATCTCTCCGGACATAGCGCGCAGGGCTTGACAATAGTGACTTTATCCCATATTTCGATAATTATAGAATTATGGGATTTAGTAAATGGACGGCCCATCTGTCATCCGCGCGCTGGGCGCATTGGCGCAAGAGCATCGCCTCGCAGTATTTCGCCTGTTGGTGCAGTCGGGGCCTGAAGGCATGGCCGCAGGCGCACTGGCCGAGGCGCTTGGCGTGCCGGCTTCGTCGATGAGCTTCCACCTAGCCCAACTCGCCAATGCGGGACTCGTGACGCAGCGCCGGCAGAGCCGCTCGATCATCTATGCGGCGGACTTCGGCGCGATGAACGCGCTGATGGCCTACATGACCGAGAATTGCTGCGGCGGGGTGCCTTGCGCACCGGACAACGCCTGCATTCCAACCAGTTCAGAAGAAAGGAATGTCGCATGAAGCGTTTCCATGTTCATGTCGGGGTTGCCGACCTTGATAGCTCGATCGGCTTTTACACCGGGCTGTTCGGCGCAGCGCCTGCGATGACCAAGCCCGACTATGCCAAGTGGATGCTCGATGATCCGCGGATCAATTTCGCCATCTCGCAGAAGTGCGGCGCGGCCAAGGGCGTCGAGCATCTGGGAATACAGGTCGAAGACCAAGTGGAGCTCGCCGAAGTCTATGATCGCCTCAAGGCCGCAGACCGCCCGGTGCTGGAGGAAGTCGCGACGACCTGCTGCTATGCGCAATCGGAAAAGAGCTGGATCGCCGATCCCGACGGGGTGGTGTGGGAAGCCTTCCTGACCTCTGGCGATTCGACAGTCTATGGCGGCAATCCTGAGCTGGAGCAGCTTGTCTCGGCCAATGCAGCGGCGGGGGCATGTTGCGCTCCGGCAGTCGAGCCGGCGAAGGCGAAGACTTCCTGCTGCTGAGGAGGACGCGGCATGAAACAGCGCCTGTTCGGCGAAGCGATCGGAAGCTTCTTCCTGTTCATGACGGTCATTGGCTCTGGAATCATGGCCGAGCGGCTGGCTGCGGGCAACGATGCCGTGGCGTTGCTGGGGAATACGGCCGCCACTGGCGCTATGTTGTTCGTATTGATTGCCATGCTTGGCCCGGTTTCGGGCGCGCATTTCAACCCCGCAGTCAGCCTGGTGATGCGGCTGCGCGGCGATTGTTGCTGGAAGGGTCTTGCCGCCACGGTCTCGGTGCAACTGGCTGCCGGCATGCTCGGCGTCTGGGTGGCGCATCTGATGTTTGACCTGCCGATCCTGCAATTCTCCGGCAAGACGCGCACCGGCATTGGTCAGTGGGCAGGCGAATTCATCGCTACTTTCGGCCTCGTGCTGACCATCCTTGGCACAGTAAAGCATCGTCCGGCTGCCGTGCCTGCCAGCGTCGCGCTCTATATCACAGCCGCCTACTGGTTCACTTCATCGACCAGCTTCGCCAACCCCGCGATCACCGTCGCGCGCAGCCTGTCTGATACATTCGCGGGCATAGCGCCGATCGACATTCCCGGTTTTGTCCTCGCCCAGCTTTTTGGAGCATTGGCGGCCCATCACCTGGCCCGAATACTCTTCCCCGACGCTCAGCGCACTTGCCTTGCGGGTTTGACTGGTTCACAAATCGAATGAATAAATCAGGGCTTGGTGCGCCTGTTAGGGAGGGGAACTGCGAATGCTTATCTGGATCAGAGGCGCCGCGCTGGCAGCCGTATTGGTGCTCGTGCAGTTCGGTGGAATTTCTCCCGCCGTGGCGCAGACTGCAACCATATCTGCCGTGGCTGGCAAGCCCAACCTGTTGCTGGCGACCTACGATCTCGGTAAACTGGGTTACGTTGTTGAAGAGTTCTTCCTGACGGGCACCGCCCAGTCCTACCGCTTGCCAGACTCTCCGACCGCAGATGGTAACTGGTCGGCAGTGGCCGACAAATCCGCCCCATTTGTCACCCGGGTTGTTGTCGTACGGCCACGCGATGCGGCGAAATTCAACGGCACAGTACTGGTCGAATGGCTGAATGTGACCAGCGGGCAGGACGGGGCGGCGACCTGGATGGTCGGTCATCGCGAGATTTTGCGCCGCGGCTATGCCTATGTCGCTGTTTCGGCGCAAATCGTTGGGGTCGAGGGGGGCAATGCGGTGATGGCGCAGGGGGTTCCGCTCAAGAAAGCTGACCCGAAGCGCTATGGCGGGCTTGCCCATCCCGGCGATGCCTATTCCTTCGATATGTTCACGCAGGCCGGCAGGGCGGTCAGGGCCGGGGGGATGCTTGGCGGACTGAAGCCGGAGCGTGTCACAGCCATCGGCGAATCGCAGTCCGCCGCGTTCCTGACAACCTATGTCAACGCGATCGATCCGCTGGCGCGGGTCTATGATGGCTTTTTCGTGCACTCGCGCTTTGGCAGTTCGGCCTCGCTTGCCGGAACGCCGATGCGCGGCGCGGAGGCCGGCTATCCCGATCATGTCCGCTTTCGCCGCAATCTTCGCGTGCCGGTCTTGACCCTGATCACCGAGACCGACCTGCTGGGGGCGCGGCTTGGCGGGTATCATGCCTCTCGCCGGATGGACGACCGGCACTTGCGCGTCTGGGAAGTCGCCGGAACGGCCCATGCGGACAATTATCTGTTCGCGGGCGCCTTCATCGATGATGGCAGCAGGAGCGCGGCTGAACTGGCCCGCGTGTTCCGACCGATGACCACCTCGATGGCCGGCAGCAGCAAGGTTCCGTTCAACACTGGCCAGCCGCACCACTACACCGTCCAGGCAGCGCTCGCCGGGCTGGATAACTGGCTTCGCACCGGCCGCGCACCTGTGAGCGTCCGCTCGTTGCGGCTGGCGACCGGCGGACGCCCGGGGGTCACGCCAAGTCTCGCCAAGGGGGCAAACGGCATGGCGCTCGGCGGGGTGCGCACGCCGTGGGTCGATGTTCCGATCGCCCGCCTCTCAGGAGAGGGTGACCCGGCCAGCTTCATCGGCATGCTGGCCGGCTCTACGGCGCCATTCGACCAAGCCACGCTTGCCCGGCTCTATCCCGGCGGCAAGGCGGACTACATGGCGAAGTTCACCCGCGCGCTTGATCGCGCAATCCGGGCAAAGCACATTGTTGCCGATGACCGGCAGGAAATTCTCGACGTGGCGGCAATCAATTTTGACTGGAAGCCGTGAGCGCTAACGCATCGCCGCAATCCATCCATCGATCTTAGCCTCCAGCACGGGCAGCGGCAGCGCGCCGCTGCCCAGCACTTGTTCGTGGAATGCGCGGATATCGAACTTAGCCCCCAGCGCAGCTTCGGCCTTGCGGCGCAGCCGCTGAATGGTCAATGCGCCAATCTTGTAGCTGAGCGCCTGCGCCGGGTTGGCGATGTAGCGTTCAACCTCGGCGGTGGCATCGGTGCGGCCAATGCCTGAATTGGCGAGCATGTAGTCGATCGCCTGTTCCCGGCTCCAGCCCTTGGCATGGAGGCCGGTATCGACCACCAGCCGCATCGCGCGCAGCATCTCATCGTCGAGCGTGCCCCAATGCTGCATCGGGTCGGCATAGAGCCCCATCTCGTAGCCCAGCGTCTCGGCGTAGAGCGCCCATCCTTCGACGAAGGCGTTGTTGCCGTCGAAGCGCTGGAAGTCGGGCAGGCTGGTGTCTTCCAGCGCGAGGCTGACCTGGAAGTGGTGGCCGGGGATGCCTTCGTGGAGATAAAGCGTGGTCATGCCGGAGAGGAAGCGGCTGGGCAGGTCATAGGTGTTGTAGAGGAATACGCCCGGGCGCGAACCATCCTGCGAGCCCTGATTATAACTTGCACCGGCCTCGAAGCGTTCGCGATTGGCTGGATAGGGTTCGATCAGCAATGGGGTCCGGGGCACGCGCGCGAAGAAGCGCGGGATCTGCGCATCGACCTTGCGGGCGGCTGCGGCAAAGCCATCGGCCAGTTCGCGGCGCGAGCCTGGGTGAAAGCGCGGATCGGCGCGGATTTTGTCGAACGCCTCGCGCAAGGTGCCCCTGATGCCCAGTTGCGTGCGCACCCCTTCCATTTCGCGCTGGATGCGGGCGACTTCGCCAAAGCCCAGACGGTGGACCTCGTCGGAATCGAGCTGCAGCGTCGTTTCGCGTGCGATCAACCGCCGGTAAAGCCCTGTGCCGCCGCGCATGGCCGAAAGCCCCGAGGCGCTGCGGGCGGCCGGCAGATATTCATCAGCCAGAAAGACGCGCAGCCGGCGATAGGCAGGCAGGATCTGGTCGCCGGTGACGGCACCGAAGGCCTGGCGCAGCTCCGCCTGCCGGTCCGCCGGGACCGAGGCGGGAAACTCCATCACGGGGGTATAGAACGGGGATCGGTCGATCCGCTCGGCCAGCAGCGCATCGATCTGCATTATCATGTTGCGCACGGTGAGCCGGGATTCCACCACGCCGCTGGCGAGCCCCTCGCGCATCCGCGCGACGGCATTGTCCAGAACTTGCGGGAAAGCGGAATTGAGCGCCAAAGCCTCGCGGTAGTCGGCCTCGCTGGCATAGGCCAATGCCCCGCCCCGCGCGATCAGTGTGGGAAATTCCACATGCAGTCCGCCAAAGTGATTGAGCGGCCTCACCGCTGTCAGCATCCGGATGTCCGGCTGGAGCCAGGCGACCTGCTGGCGCTTGGCATCCATCATCACATCGAAGCTGATCTGCCGTTGGCGGGAGAGCCGGGGCCGGTTTATGCGATCGAGCGCGCGCAAGCTCTGGCGTGCCGAGGCCAAGCGGCGGCGGTCAAGCTCATCGGTAAAAAGCTGGGCGAAAATGCCGGCATTCGCCCTGCGCCCGCGATAGATGGCCGCGAGCGGATCAAGTTCGTCCTCGCGCCGGGAATCGTCTGCAAACAGGCGTTCGAGCCTTGCATCTTCGCTGGTCGCGGCAGTGACACGGTCGGCCGGGCGGGTCTGGGCGCAGACCGTGACAGGCAACAGCGCGAGCAGAGCGGCCAACAGAATGCGTCGCGGCATCATCCCCAGGGTCTGGTCCGAAACCATTTGGTGATCACATATTTCACGCCGCGATCAACCGGCAGGCCAGCGTGGATCACATCGACGTTTGGCGCCCCGCCGGGTAGCGCGTTGTTCCAGACCAGCAGAGTGCCCGGCTGGGGCGGGAAGGCAATTCCAAGCCTGGGAAACTCGGTCGCGCCGCCTTCCTCGACGTCGCTGAGCCAGGCCATTGCCGTCCAGCTGCGTTGGCCCCCGCGCTTTTTCTCGTCGGCCCAATAACGTGCAGCGGGGTCAAAGGCATCGTAGTGTGCGCGAAACTCCTGCCCGGGCAGATAGCGCTGTCCCTGGATCGTCTCGCCCCAGCTCTGCTCGATCCCCAGCAGGTCGCAAACGCGTCGTTCGATCATCCTGACGAAGCTGTCATCAGGATCAACATCGCCAGAATAGCTGGTGCGGTAGGTCTGGGCTTCGCTTCCACCCGGATAGACCGGCGAAGGGCGGGCCACCTCGTCGATCATCGTGATCAGATGCGCGCATTCGGCGGGCGTGAGGAACTTGGCAACCGAATAGATTTCGGCTCGTGGATTGCCCAGCGCATAGACCTGTGCGTCTGCCGCCAGCCGCTCGCGGACGCTGCGCCCGAGCTGCTTGAGGGCGGCACGGTCGGCAAAATTGCGGGTGAACATTGGTGGAAGCGTCATGACCTGCGCGGCGAACGAGAACTGGTGCGGCGTTGCCTATCTGATAGACCGCGCTGAGCAAGCGCAAATGCTCATGCAAAAGAGCCTCCGCGATCGCTCGCGGAGGCTCCAGCGCCGGTCCACTCACCGACAAGGCTAGGAATTTACCAGAAGAAGTCAGTAATCACATCGACCACTTCACCGGAATAGACATCAACCAGGATAGCGTCGTCATAATACCGAATCCAGCGATAGGGGCCATAGACCTCCGGGAGACGATACTGCCAGGGGTCACTGATCCAATAGTTGCTGGCAAAGAACAGCGAATCCAGGCGGAATCCGATGCTCAGGCGGCTGTAGTAGTGATTCCGGTAAGGCGAATAATACCGTCCCAGACGATAGGCATTACGGTTGTGGGTACGATAGCTCTGCCAGTTATACCGGTTATCACGCCGCCAGTCGCGGTTCCAACGACGGTTGTCATTGCCCCAACGGTTGTTCTGATCATAACCGCCGCGGTTGTTGCCGTTCCATCCACGGTTGTCGTTCCAACGATTGCCGTCGCGGCGATAAGCGTCATTGCGATACGCGTCATTGCCGCCCCGGCCGCGCCAATCCTGAGTGCCGCGCTGCTGTCCACGCCACTGGTCGCCGCGGACGCCGCTCTGGCCATCGCCGCGCCAGGTCTGGCGATTGCCATCCCCGTTGCGGCCCTGCCAGCTGCGATCGGTTTGTTGCGGAACTTGCGCCTGCGGGGTGGGTTGGGCATTGCCGCCGTTCCAGCGATTGCCATCGCCGCGCTGTTGCCAGCTTCCGCGCATCTGGCCATCACCATTGCGACGACCCTGCCAGCCGCGGTTTTCCTGGGGGGCTTCTGCCTGCCGGGCTACCGGAGGAGTGTTGCCCCAACGTTCCGCACCATTGTTTTGACCCTCGCCCTGGCCGCGCCCGCGCCATTCGCCGCCGTAGGCGCGACGCCCCCAGCCTTGCTGGGCCTGGGGAACCGGGGGAACCTGCTGCGCGACCGGCGGCGGCGCGGCCTGCTGGCCCGCTCCGTTCCACCCGCCACGTCCCTGCCAGGCGCCATTGCCGCGATCACCGCCGCCGCGCCAGCTTTGCTGAGCTTGCGGCGCGGCCTGAGGAGCGGGCTGCGGAGCCGCTTCGCTGCGCTGAGCGTCGCCGCCACGGCCCTGCCAGCCGCCGCCACGATTGCCAGCGCCATCGTTTGACTGTCCGCCTCCATCGCGCCATCCGCCCCGACCGCCGGGACCACGACCCTCGGCCTGAGCCAGCACCACCGATGCCGCTTGCGGGTTTTCAATGGGCGTTTCAGCGCCCAATTCTGTCTTCAATTCAAAAGCAGCTTGCGCTTGCGCCGCCATGGGCGTGCCAAGCATAGCCAGACCGGCGGCCAAAGCTGCCAATCCACTCGACTTCATCAGCGTGCCACTGAACATGGCCGTTCTCCATTCCCATCGCACCGCACCATCGTCGGCGACCTTGATGACGAGTCGTAGGCGCTTGGCGCTGTCGGGATGGTGAATGGGTTAGTAAGCCTATTGTTCATGTTTGGGATAGGAAATGTGAATGACTTGAAGTCCTGCGTCATGCTATGCTTGACACAGAGCGTGTCATGGCATACATGACGCTTCATGGAAATCGAGAGCATCCGGCATAAGGCGCTCCGTCGATTCGCAGAGACTGGTAATGAAAAGGGATTGCCCGAGCCAATCCGGATCAGGCGAATGTTGATTTTCATCAGTATGGCGAGCCGGTTCGAAGAATTCTCAGTCCCGCCAAATTTCGGCTTCCATACTCTGACTGGCGACCGGAAAGGCACCTATGCCATGACGGTCACGAAGAATTGGCGGCTCACGTTTACCAAGGTCGACGAACAAACGATCGGCGACCTCGATCTTGAGGATTATCACTGATGGCGATTAAACTGCACCCCTCCATCCATGTTCACCCTGGCCCTTGGCTGAAGGCGGAAATCGTCGAGCCCTATGGCATGACCGTGACCGAAGTTGCGGTGCACTTTGGCGTGAGCCGTCAGAACATGTCCATGCTGCTCAACGGCCACGCCAGCCTGAGCGCGACGATGGCGCTCCGTTTCGAGAAGGCCTTCGGCATTTCGGCGGATACGATGCTGCGGATGCAGGTGGGCTATGATCTTGCGCAAGTGCGGATGAAGGGGGCCGAGCCGGCGGTGGAGCGGGTGCGGAAGGTGGCTTGAGGCGGCGTGATTCAGCTACGCCTTAACGTTAGTTCCAACGCCAGATGCCCACAGTCTTGCTTCAAACTCTGCTATTGGCTTTGACGGAGGATCTCCAAGGTCGGCCCGAATGTGCCATACAAGCGTTGACCAAATACGGTCATGCCGCTCCCTAGTGAAATCCGCTGCGTTGGCTTCTGCAATCTCGTCACATAGTTCGTGCAACGAATCTATGACCTCCTGCGATGCAAACAAATGCAAATTATTGACGGAATTAGCGAAATCTATTTTGGCATTCGTTGGCGGTGAAGTGCCGACAATACCTGACACCGCTCCGAAGAACTGTTCATAATAGTCGAGCTTTTTTGCGCGCCAAGCGGCTTCACGCTCCTTCGCCTTATTCAGGTAGGAGGTAATTGCTGCAACAAGAATTGCCGCAGCGGCAGAGATCAGCGCTGCCTCCATTTACCGCGTGAGCTTCTTATACGCCAACCTGGTCGGCCGATCCGCTGCATCGCCCAGTCTGCGCCGTTTGTCCTCTTCATAGGACTCGAAGTTGCCCTCAAACCACTCGACGTGGCTGTTGCCCTCGAACGCCAGAATATGCGTCGCCAGCCTGTCGAGGAAAAAGCGGTCGTGGCTGATGACCACGGCGCAGCCAGCGAAATTCTCGATCGCGTCTTCCAGCGCCGCCAGCGTTTCAACGTCGAGGTCGTTGGTCGGTTCATCCAAAAGCAGCACGTTGCCGCCGGTCTTGAGCATCTTGGCGATGTGGACCCGGTTGCGTTCGCCGCCTGACAGCTTGCCGACGTTCTTCTGCTGGTCGGAGCCCTTGAAATTGAACGCGCCGACATAGGCGCGGGTTGAGGTTTCCTGCTTGTTGACGGTCATGTAGTCGAGCCCGTCGGAAATCTCCTCCCAGACGTTCTTCTTCGGATCAAGGTGATCGCGGCTCTGGTCAACAAAGCCGAGGCGCACCGTCTCGCCGATGTCTATGCTGCCTTCGTCAGGCTGTTCCTGACCGGTGATGAGGCGGAACAGAGTGGACTTGCCCGCGCCGTTCGGCCCGATGATGCCGACAATGCCGCCGGGCGGCAGCGTGAACGAAAGGTCCTCAAACAACAGCTTGTCGCCATAGGCCTTGGTGACGTTCTTGACCTCGATCACCTTGCTGCCAAGGCGCTCGGGAACCTGAATGACAATCTGCGCCTTGCCAAGCGGGCGGTTGTCCTGCGCATTCTGCAGTTCCTCGAACTTTCGCACGCGCGCCTTGCTCTTGGTCTGGCGGGCGGCCGGGGTCTGGCGGATCCACTCAAGTTCGCGCTGCAGCGCTTTTGTCTTGCCGCTTTCCTCGCGATCTTCCTGCTCCAGTCGCTTGGCCTTCTTCTCGAGATAAGTCGAATAGTTGCCCTCGTAAGGGAAATAGCGGCCGCGATCCAATTCGAGAATCCAGCCGACGACGTGATCGAGGAAATAGCGGTCGTGGGTGATCATAAGCACCGCGCCGGCATATTCCTTGAGGTGGTTTTCCAGCCATTCGACGCTTTCGGCATCGAGGTGGTTGGTCGGCTCGTCGAGCAGCAGGATGCCGGGCTTCTGGATCAGCAGTCGCGTCAGCGCGATGCGGCGCTTTTCGCCGCCCGAAAGATTATCGACCGGCCAGTCGCCCGGCGGGCAGCGCAAGGCCTCCATCGCGAGCTCAAGCTGGTTGTCGAGCGTCCAACCGTCGACCGCATCGATCTTGTCCTGAAGCTCGCTCATTTCCGCGCCCAGCGCATCGAAATCCGCGCCGTCCTCGGCCATTTCCATGCCGATCTGGTTGAACCGTTCGACCATGTCGGCAGTTTCGCGCGCGCCGTCCTTGACGTTTTCCAGCACTGTCTTTGTCTTGTCGAGTTCGGGCTCCTGTTCGAGATAGCCCACAGAGATGTGCTCGCCCGCCCAGGCCTCGCCGGTGAAATCCTTGTCGATCCCGGCCATGATCTTGATCAGCGTCGATTTGCCCGCGCCGTTCGGCCCGACGATGCCGATCTTGGCGCCCTGATAGAATTGCAGGCTGATATTGCTCAGCACCGGCTTGGGGGCGCCGGGGAAAGTCTTGGTCATGCCCTTCATGACATAGGCGTATTGCGCGGCCACCGGGGTCTCTCCGAAGTTTGGAAATAAGGGGAAGTCGCCCGCGCCTCTACAGGCGAGCCGCGCTTGCGGCAAGGGTGGCTCTGGCGGATGCCTTGCGCTGTGCCGCCTGCCGCGCTTTCGCTTGGCATTTTCGTGGATGACCGTCCCCCGGAAGGTCATTGATTCCACGAAAATGGTCGGGGAGACAAGATTCGAACTTGCGACCCTCTGCTCCCAAAGCAGATGCGCTACCAGGCTGCGCTACTCCCCGACCGGGGGTGATGACTGACAAGCGATGGTGGGCCCGGCAGGACTCGAACCCGCGACCTAGCCGTTATGA
>JANLSP010000512.1:0-5261 GCA_031362485.1 Novosphingobium sp. | reverse complement strand
CCACAATCTGCGGCATTGGCTCGTATGCGAGGCTTTCTTCCTCATATTGCGGCTGGCCGGTCATGGGATCGTAGCCGATCTGCACTTTTCGCCCGAGCGGCGTGCCTTTGGCCTTGGCCGCACGGATTTTTTCGTTGAAGTTTGCGAGGTTGCGCACGCCCAACGACGACATCATCCGGTAGCGTTCCTCCATTTGCTCGACCGCCCATTTCAGCGCGCGGATCGCCTTGGCGGGCTCGGTGACCACGGGCGAGAGCAGATGCGGGATATCGTCATAGCTCTTCAGTTCGAGCACCTTGGGATCGATCAGGATCAGACGGCACTCGGCCGGGGTCAACCGGTAGAGCAGCGAAAGCAGGATCGTGTTTAGCCCGACCGACTTGCCCGAACCGGTGGTGCCCGCGACCAGCAGATGCGGCATCGCGGCAAGATCGGCAACCACCGGACCGCCGGCGATATCCTTGCCGAGGATGATCGGCAGCATCGCCTTCGAGGCGGCAAAGGCCTCGCAGGCGACCAGTTCCTTCAGCACCACCATCTGGCGGTCGGCATTGGGCAGTTCGATACCCATCACCGTGCGGCCGGGGATCGAGGAGACGCGCGCCGAGATCGCGCTCATGTTGCGGGCGATGTCGTCTGCCAGGCCAATCACCCGGCTGGCCTTGATGCCGGGCGCGGGCTCGAGTTCATACATGGTGACAACCGGCCCGGTGCGTACTGCTTCGATGGTGCCCTTGACGTTGAAATCGTCGAGCACGGTTTCCAGCAGGCGCGCGTTGCGCTCGAGGCTGAGCTTGTCGATCTTCGGCGCAGAATTGGGCGGCGGATCGGCAAGCAAATCGAGCGGTGGAAGCTCATAGGTGTCGAACAGGTCGCCCTGGCGGCTCTGGCTGGTGACCGTTGCCGGCTTGGCCGCATTTGCCGGATCGGTGATTTCCGGCGGTTTGCGCGGGGATTGGAGCGCAGTGACGACGGCCTTGCCCGGCCGCATGCGCTTTTCGCGCGCGGGGACAAGAGCCTCGCCTTCGCCGACAGGCGCGCGGCGCAGCATACTGGGCAGGGTTAGCAGCATGACCCAGTCGATCGCGAAGACCCTGCCCGCGAGCACCGCGCCGCCGGCAAGGCAGGCGAGCGCCGCGCCAAGGATCGCCCACATCTGCGCCGCCATCGGCAGAAACTCGGCCCCGGCGCGGATAGCCTTGGCGCCGAGCAACCCGGCGATGCCGCCAAATGACGCCGGAAGCGAACCGCCCGGCTGGGTGAAAGTCAGCGACAGCACCGTGCCCAGCAGCAGCATGGCGATCAACAGAACCGCAAGCGGCCGCCACCAGCGCTGGTCGGCATGCGGCACCAGCCCGTCCTCTTCCTCGGCCAGCCGCCACAGCTTGCGCGCGAACACATAGAGCAGCGGCAGCAGCAGCACCGACACGAGCCCGAACAGCGTCAGCGCCGCATCGGCCGCCCACGCGCCGGGCGCGCCCATCCAGTTGAGCACAGCGCCGCCCGCCGCAGTCGACGACGAGGCGTCGGTCTGGCGATAGGTCGCCAGCGCCAACCCGAGGAACAGCATGCCGGCAAACAGCAACGCCGCCCCGCCAAGCTCGGCGCTGCGCCGCAGCGCGCGCTTGACCAGCGCGTTCCAGTTTGCCGTCCCCAGCCGCTGCTTCGATTGCCCAAGCGCGCGTGTCGCCATCATCGTTTCCCCATGCTTCGGGGCATAATGCGCCTGACAGGGACTCGCCGTCAAGAATCCTTGGGATTCCCGCGATTCGTTTCGTCGCAAAGACCGTCCACCGCGGCCCAGTGCGGGTGTTTCAGGCGGGCAACCGAGCGGCGATTCATGCCGCCGAGTGCGATGACCGGCACCTTTGAACGCGCCGCGATCAGGCGAAAGCGGACCGGACCGAGAACCGCTGCACCGGGATGTGAGCGCGTCGGGTAAACCGGCGAGAGCAGCACTGCATCCGACCGCGCGGCCATCGCCTCGCCCAGTTCGCGCAGTGAATGGGCGGTGACCAGCCGCGGCAGGGCAGGGCCGCTGCCCAGCAGCCCCGCCGAGCCGTAAGCCGCATCTGCGCCCCAGCGGCGGGCGAGAGCCGCACCACCCGAAAGCGCCACCCAATGCCCACGCCGCCGCGCCAGCCGCGCCAGCACAGCAAACCGTCGGCGTCGTTCCACAGACGATAGATGATAGTGCCTGAACACCAGTCCCGACCCATGCGGCAGCTTGCGCAGCGCGCGCTCCAGCGCAGCATCGTTGCGCGCATCGCTGATCAGCCACACTTGGGGCAGGGCAGGGTGGCGCTGGCGCATCACCGCGCTATAGCACCGCGCCATGGATCAGCCAGAAGTCAGTCATGCGCAGAATGGGCGCCTCGCCGAAATCGAAGATCGCATTGCGCACGCCGCAAGCCTCGCCCGGCGCAAGCCCGGCGACGTCACGCTGATCGCCATCAGTAAAACGCACCCCGCCGCGCGCATCGCCCCGCTGATTGCGGCGGGCCAGCGCACCTTCGGCGAAAACCGGGTGCAGGAAGCGGCAGAGAAATGGCCCGCGCTGCGCGAGGCCCACCCGGACATCGCCCTCCACCTCGTCGGCCAGCTGCAATCGAACAAGACCGATGAGGCGGTGGCGCTGTTCGACTGCATCCACTCGCTCGACCGAATCTCGCTGGTCGCGGCGCTTTCCCGCGCGATGGCTAAGGCCGCGCGGCAAGTGACCTGCTTCGTCCAGGTCAATATCGGCGCGGAGGAGCAAAAGGGTGGCTGCGCGATTGCAGACCTGCCCGCGCTGCTGTCCGAGGCCCGCGCAGCGGCAATCCCGCTTGCCGGGCTGATGTGCGTGCCCCCGCTGGGCGTGGAAGCCGCGCCCTACTTCGCGCTGCTGGCCAAGCTGGCGAATGATAATGGGCTGACGGGGCTCAGCATGGGCATGAGCGATGATTTTGAGACGGCGGTTATGCTCGGTGCGACCCATGTGCGAGTGGGCTCGGCGCTGTTTGGGGGGCGGGGCTGAGGCGAGACGCGCCGGGTAATCTGGGCCTATCAAGAGATCGCCGGCAGCAACCGCAACTCCACCATCCGGTCCAGCCAACCCAGCAAGCTCTGAAGGCTGTCGCGGCATCCGGCGAAGCCGGCCTGCCGCAATTTGATCGTGCTGAGCAGCACCGGCACCGGCTTGGCGGCGAGGCGGGGGCTGAGCAGCAGGTCGAGGTAGTGGTGCGATTCCCCGAGGAGGTCGGCGAGCCCGTGCAAGCGGAGGCCGTGCCGCTTGGCGAGGCCGGTCCATGCGGCCTGCACCTCCGGTTCGGCGAAGAATGCCGCGAGGCTTGATGGCGCCGGGTAGGCGGCGGGGAGGGCGAGGTGGTCGGCGATGCGAGGCCAGGCGTGGGCAGGGACGAGAACGTCGCCGTTGGTCAGGTTGAACGTCTGGTTGGCGGCGGCGGGAGCCTTGGCGGCCCAGGCGAAGGCTTCGGCGAGCAGCGCGGTGTCGGCCATTTCCCAAAGCGAGGCGGGATCGCCGGGGTAAGCGAAAGGCCGGCCCAGTTCGCGGCAAAGCGCCGCATAGGCGCCGATCGGCAGCACCGGGTTCATCGCCGCTCCGGGGGCGCTGCCGAGCAGTACCTGAGGGCGGAAGATCGTCCAGGCGAAGCCGGCCTCGGCGGCTCGGCGGCGCGCGTGGTCCTCGTGCAGCCAGTAGAAGCTGGAGTGATCGTCGCGCGGCTGGTCTTCGCGGGCCGGCACCATGACATCGTGGCGGTGCGCGCCATAGGCCTTGGTGCCCTGCAGCAGGCTGACGTGGCGGAGGCTGCCGCTAGCCGCCAGCGGATCGAGAAGATGCGCGAACATCGCGCCGTTGGCGGCGATCAGCGCGGCATCGCCCCAGCCGCCGACCAGTCCCGGCGCTTCGGCGACGGCGGCATAGATCAGGTGCGTGACCGGCGGCAGGCTGGCCACGGCGCGGCGGCAGGCCCCGGCATCGCCCAGATCGGCCGCGACATGCGCGAACTGAACGCCATCGGCCACCATCGGCCGACGCCGCGAGAGCGCGGTGACCTGCCATTCGCCCGTCCGCGTAAAATGCTCGAGAGCACCGCTGCCGATGACGCCGCTGGCGCCGGCGATGAGCACATGGCCTGCTTGCCGGGGCATCGCTGCGCGCTCAGCTCGCGCGTCGTGTGAATGTCAGCGGCAAGCTCGCAATCGTCTGCGTGGCGAGCGTCGGCAAGTAGGCCAGCTCCTCCTGCGGCACCGCCAGCTTGATCCCGTCCAGCCGCCGGATGATTTCCTGCGCGGCCAGCTTTATCTCCATCCTCGCCAGCGCCATGCCGACGCATTTGTGGATGCCTGCGCCGAAAGTCAGATGCGTGCCTAGGTTGGGCCGCTCGATATTGAGTTCGCGCGGGGCGGGAAACTTCGCATCGTCGTCGTTGCCCGAGGCATAGAGCACGCAGAGCTGGGCCATTGCGGGCACGCTTGCGCCGCCCAATTCCACTTCCTTCATCGCGGTGCGGAACAGGCCATGGACTGGGGGTTGCAGCCGCAGCACTTCTTCAACGAAGCGGTTCATCACGCGGTCGTTGTCGACTTCGCCGTAGAGATAATCGGCGAGTTCGGGATTGGTGGCGAGGATCAGCAGGACATTGCCGATGGCGGCGGCAGTGGTGTCGTTGCCGGCGATCAGGAAGCCGCGGATGGTGGAGACCTGCTCGGCGAATGACAGCTTCGGATTGGTGTCGTCGGCCAATTCGGCGTGGACAATGTCCGAGATCATGTCTTCGCGCGGAGCGGCCTCGCGCATACGGACGTAGCGGATGATGAAATTCTGCAGCTCGCACATCACGGCGGCGTTTTCGAGCATGGCATCGCGGTCCTGCATGCGGCCGATCTGGTCGAGCACGGCTTTGGTCCACACCGCCACTTTTTCGGCGCCGACTTTGGCCCAGTCGAAGCCGAGCTGCTCGCAGATGACGTGTGCAGTGAGCGGCGCGCCGATGTCGAGCATACCGTCGGCCTCGCCTTTGTCTGCCACACTCTCAATCAGGTCGACGATGATCTGGCGCATGCGCGGTTCGAGGTCTTTGACCCGGTGCGCGGTGAAGGCCTTTTCGGTGAGACGGCGCAGGCGGGTGTGCGCGGGGGGATCGATGGCGAGATCGCGGATGAAGCCGCCGCCGTCTCGCTCGAGGATCGCGGCGAATTCGGCGAGGTTTTCGCCACCGTAGCGGTCCTGATAGCCGTGTTCGAGCGAGTAGGTCGCG
>JANLSP010000499.1:0-7898 GCA_031362485.1 Novosphingobium sp. | reverse complement strand
AAATCCGCCCGGAAATGCGCCACTCACCCTCAGGCATGAAGCATTCGGCAAAGGCATCAAAATCCTGCCGCCAGACAGCATCGGTATAGCGCGCGTGAAGCTCGCTAACGCCAGCCTGGGCCTCTGCCAATGTGGTCATCACGCCGCCTCCCATGCGGGTCAGGCAGCTTTGGCGGCCTGCCCTGCATTCTTCCCGGCCAGCCTGCCGAAGACCGAGCCGTTGAGCAAGCCCGTGCCGCCGGGATAGTTCTGGTAGAATATGCCGCCGACCAGTTCGCCAGCCGCATAGAGCCCGGGGATCACCTTGTCGGTGAGATCGAGCACCCGCGCCTCGGTATCGATCTTGACCCCGCCGAAAGTGAAAGTGATGCCGCAAGTCACGACATAGCCGTGATAGGGCGCGGTATCGATCGGCAGTGCCCAGTTTGATTTTGGCACCGCGAGGCCCTTGGTGCCCACGCCATCGAGGATCGACGGGTTGTAGGTCGTGCCGAAAGCACCCTGTGGACAAGCCGCATTGTAGGCGGCGATCTCTGCCTTCAGCCCTTCGACATCGATGTCGAGCGCCTCGGCCAGACCTTCGATGGTGTCGCTGGTGGCCTTGGTCACTTGCTTGATGCGGTATTCGTCGCGCACGTTGTCGTGAGTCTTGGCGTCGAAGATCTGCACCGCGGCGCGGCCGGGCTGCTTCATCACTTCCTTGCCATATTTGGCATAGGTGTGATTGCGATAGTCCGCGCCTTCATCAATGAAACGCTTGCCAAGCATGTTGACGACAATACCGATGATGTAGCTGTGCTTCTGGAAGTTATCGAGGACGACGCGGTCGCCATAGGGCGGAGCAGAAATGTCCCACTGCACCGCGTGGCATGACGACCAGCCGCCATGCGGGCGGGCGCCGATGCGCAGCGCGGCGTTGATCCCGTCGCCGGTGTTGTGCTGCGTGCCGCGCACCCGGCACAAGTCCCAGCCCTCGCCAAGATAGCGCACGCGCATTTCGGGGTTCGATTCAAAGCCGCCGCATGCCAGCACGACGGCCTTTGCGAAGATCTCCTCATAGCCGTCCGGCCCGAACGCGCGCACGCCGGTGACGCGGCCCTTCTGGTCCTGGATCAGTTCGCGCAAGCCCGTCTCATAGCGGATCTCGATGCCCATGCGCTCACAAGCGGTTACCAGCATATCGACCAGCCCCCAGCCGCCGCCGACTGCCTCAATATTCACCCCGCCATAGAAGTGGTGCTTGCCCTGTATCTTGAAGCTCTGCCGGCCGAACATCGGGATGAAGCGAATCTTGTGGGAGCGCATCCAGCGCATGACATCGCGCGACTGGCCGATAAGGATGCGGCCAAGGTCTTCGTCGGCCTGATGATCGGTGACTTTCATCAGTGTGGCCATGAATTCGTCTTCGGAAAGTGTCGGCAGGTTGCCGATCGATTCGTATTCGCCACTGGTCATGTCATCGAGAATGTCCGTGCGCAGGTCGTCGATGCCGCCATGGCAGAAGCGGAATCCGCCGGCGGTGAAGGTCGAATTGCCGCCGCGATCTTCCAGCGTGGCCTTTTCCAGCACCAGCACCTTGGCGCCCTGCTCGGCGGCAGACAGCGCAGCGCAGAGCGCGGCATTGCCCGCACCGACGACGATGACGTCCCAAATTTCGCTATCGGTCACTTGGCTTGCTCCGTGCGTGCTGGCCGATCCTTCGCCGGCCACTAATGAAACCTATGCGGTGCCATTAATTGAATGCCCCCTAGCGGCGGGAGCGAAAGCGAGTCAACTGCCCGGCGAAGAAAATCGCCTTGCGCGCTGCAGCGCGAGGCCGATGGCAGTGCCCGCCGCGATGGCAATGGTCAGGTCGGCGAAGATCGTCAGCAACGCAGTGAGCCCCAGCAGGCCAAGCTCGGCCAGTGGCAAGTCACGGCGCTCTTTCCAGCGGTGCGGCTCGCTCATGTTCCATGCCGTGGTGACCAGCAGTCCGGCGAGCACAGGCAGGGCCAGCGCGCCGACAACCCCGGCGGCAAAGACCACCGCTAGCAGAATTACGATTGCATGGACCATGCCGGCCACGGGCGTGCGGCCACCGGCATTTACATTGGTCGCGGTTCGCGCCAGCGCGCCAGTCGCGGGAAGTCCGCCGAACAGCGGCGAGGCCAGATTCGCCGCCGCCTGCGCCAGCAGTTCGGCATCGGAACGGTGCGATCCGCCGATCATGTTGTCCGCCACTTTGGCCGAGAGTAGCGATTCAATTCCCGCGAGGAAGGCTATCGTGATTGCCGACGGCAACAGCGCCCAGACAAGCGGCAGCGACACTTGCGGCAGTTCAGGCCAGGGCAATCCGCTGGGCAAGTCACCGTAGCGACTGGTGACAGTTTCGATGCCCGGCAGTAACAGGAATGCAGCCAGACTGCCCAACGCGACGATGACGGGCAGCGAAGGCAGCTTGGGCGCGACCTTGCGCATCACCAGCATCGCCGCGATGGTGGCGAGGCCAAGGCCCAGCGCCGGCAGGTGGGCGGTGTGCCGGGCCGCCCACAGCGCCTCGACCTTGGGCAGGAAATCAGCAGCAAGCGGCCCGGTATCGAGCCCCGCAAGATCGCGGATCTGACTTGCGGCGATAACTACCGCGATGCCGATGGTGAAGCCCTCGATTACCGGATAGGGGACATGGCGGATCAGCCTGCCGATGCGCAGCAGCCCGGCGGCGAGCAGCAATGCTCCTGCCAGCAATGTAGCGACCAGCAACCCTTCATAGCCATGCTGATGGATGACATCGTAAACGACGACAATGAAGGCACCGGTCGGCCCGCCGATCTGCACGCGGCTTCCGCCAAGAACCGAGACCAGGAAGCCGGCGACGATGGCAGTGACAGGCCCAGCGGCGGGCGGGGCGCCCGATGCAATGGCAATGGCAATGCTCAGCGGCAAGGCAACCAGTGCGACCGTGACCCCCGCGAGGCTGTCGCTCAGCAAGGCCCGGGCCGTGTAACCGGGCAACGTGGACAGGAGTTTGGGTTTCAACCGCTATGGCCGCGCAGCAGAACTGCGCCTTCAAACAGACGCCGCGCCGTCCGGTAGACCGCGCCATAATCTGCCTCGCCCGCAGCATTTAACGCGGCATCGACCATGGTCACGCCAGAGGGGTGGGCAATGCGGATCGGGCCGCCGCTTGCGCTGCACAGGCGATTGGGCAGCGAGCCGGGGATTCGGGCGGCAATCGCCAGACAAATTGCCCCCGTGATCGGCGTTGCCCGGTGCGGCTGGCCCATGGAAATCATGCGGACCTGGATGTCCGCGCTTTCGCCGCCCGGCGAAAGCATCGCCACCAGCGGCACACTGGCTGAACCTGCAATGCCCATCAGTTCTGCCCCGGCCTCGCGGATCGCAGCCGTGCGGGCGAGGAATTCGGTGTCGGCTTCAAGCTCCTGCGGGCTCTCGTTGCCGCTTTTGCCGAGCGCTTCTGCGCAGACGAAAACGCAAGGGTTTGCGGCATCGACGCAGCTGGCCTCGACGCCGTGCAGCACATCCATTGCATTCCCCGTCGGCAGCAGCTTGCCGGTCTTCGCCCCACCCGGCGACAAAAATTCCAGCCGGATCGGCGCGGCGGCGCCTTCGACACCGTCAATTGCAAGATCGCCCGAAGCGGCCAGCGCGCCGCTCTCCACCGGGAACCGCGCGATGATGATCCGGCCGGTGTTGGTGTTGTGGATGCGCACCGCGGCTTCGCCATCCGCCGGGCACGGAACCAGCCCCTCTTCCACCGCAAACGGTCCCACGGCAGCGGACATGTTGCCGCAATTGCCGGCATAGTCGATCCGCGCCTCTTTCACTGCACATTGCGCAAAGGTGTAGTCGACGTCGGCGTCGGCGCGGCTCGGCGGGCCGATCACGCATATCTTGTTGAGCGAGGACAGCCCGCCGCCCATGCCGTCAAGATTGCGGCCATTGCTGTCGGGCACGCCCATCGTGGCAAGGAAGATCGCATCCCATGCGGCGCGGTCCTTCGGCAAGTCGGAAGCCTTGAACACCAGCGCCCGCGACGTGCCCCCGCGCATGTAGGCGGCTGGGATGCGGCGCAGCGTCACGCCTTCTGCGCCTCGATCCATTGGGTCAGCCGCCGGATGCCCTGCTCGACGGTTACCTGAGGCTCCCACCCGAGCATGCGCTTCGCTTTCTCGCGGCTGAGCTTGAGCGAGGTGCTCGAGGTTGCCTTCACAGCTCCGGCTTCGTCAGCATAAAGCGGCTCGAGATCGCTCCCGGCAATATCGAGCAATATCTCGGCGACGCGTTTCACCGTGGTCTCCACGCCAGTCACGGTGTTGAACACCTCGCCGGTGACATTCGAGGCCATCGCCATGACATTGGCCCGCGCCACGTCCGCCACATGGATATAGTCGTGCACTTCGCTGCCGTCACCGGGCAGCACCGGTCGTTCGCCGCGCGTGATCCGGTCCCAGTTCTGGATGATGGTGAGCGCGTTGACGCCGCGGTAATGCTGGCGCTCGCCATAAACCGTCGCATAGCGCAGCGCGACTGCATCCACCCCGTGCTTTTGGCTGTAGAGCTTGCAAAGCGCCTCGCCGATCAGCTTGGTGCACGAATAGAGCATCGAGCCGGGTTGGTAGGAGGCGAGATTGGCTGGTGCCGACTCGTCGATCACGCCATCGCCTTCAGGCTCGCCATAGGCGGCGATCGATGAGGAGAAGACCACTTTCCTTACCCCCGCATAGCGCGCAGCCTCGAACGTGTTGACTTGCCCTTCGACATTGACTGCGAGGCCCAGTGGCGGGTTCTGGCTCATCGGCAAGGTCAGGAAGCCGGCAATTGCGAAGACCCCGTCGGCGACCTTGAACGCATCATAGAGCTCGTTGACCCGCAGAATATCGCCCTTGAGCAACTTGACCCGTGCATCGCCATCCAGATGAGCGACAGTTTCGGGCGTGCCGAGCGAGAAATTGTCGAGCAACACGACCTCGCCCGCGCCCTCGGCCAGCAGGCGGTCGGCGACATGGCTGCCGATCAGGCTCGCGCCGCCGGTGATAACGAATTTTCCGTCCGCGATCTGCATCGTTTCTCTCTCGCTCCGCTGCCGCGCCTCCTCTATGCTTGCCCCAGTCAAAGGTCAAAAACAGGAGAGGTCATGCGCCGGTTTACGCAAGAGGAAATGCTCACGGCATTCGAGCTCGAGCAAATGCTTTATGACTACATCGAAGAGCTCGACCTGCACGGCAGCCGCGATGCGGGGCGGTTCTACGCTGAGGACGGCGCTTTCGTGACGCCGGGTGGCTCGTTCGTCGGACCCGCCGCGATCCAGGCCTTTTATGACAAGCGCAACGAGAATGTCGTGAAGTTTCAGAAGGATGGCCAGCGCACAGGGCGCCACACCTTCCTCAACGTGCGCTGCCACATTCACGATGCCGACAATGCCACGCTGTTTTTCACCAACGTAAACTACGCCGCAGAGGGCCCCGCCCCCGCCACCGGACTGGTCGGCCCCTCCGCCGTCGCCGATTGCAGCATGAAATACCGCCGTCAGTCCGATGGCAGCTGGCTCTTCACCGAATTCAAGCCCAGCCAGGCGCTGATCGGCGAGGATGATTTCATGAAGCTGATGCTCTCGATGGCGAGCAAGTGATTTGACGACTGCGCACCCCGGCGCCGGCCTACTGGCGGGCAAATGCGCGATCATTACCGGCACCGCCATGGGCTTGGGCAAGGCAATGGCCCGCGTCTTCGTGCGCGAAGGGGCCAAGGTTCTGGCGGCCGATTTCGATCCGTCCAATGCGGCCTCGCTCGCCGACATCGGCCCGGACTGCGTGCCCTTTCATGCCGACATCCGCCGCGAGGACGATGTGCGCGCCATGTTCGCCAAAGCGCAGGAACTGTTCGGCCGGGTCGATGTCCTCGTCAACAATGCGGGCACCATCGCCACCGGAGGCGATACCGATCTGACGGTTGAAAACTACGAGACCTTTACCCAGACCAACTTTCTCGGCGCGGTGCTGTGCACGCGTCTCGCGGTCGAGACGATGATCCCGCAAGGCGGCGGGTCAATCATCAATGTCAGCTCGGTTGGCTCGCTCAATGCGGAGGAGCGCGCCCCGATCGTCTATTCGGCGGCCAAGGCGGCGGTCAATTCGCTGACCAAGGCGATCGCGGTGAAATACGGCGCGCAAGGCATCCGCGCCAATGTGCTCGCGCCCGGTTTCACCCACAGCGAGAAGACGCTCGCCGCCCCGCGCGAGGTTATTGCGCCGATGGAGCAGAAAAGCGCACTGGGCCGCGCGGGCGATGCCGAAGAACAGGCGCAGGTCGCGGTGTTCCTCGCCTCGGACCGCTCATCCTATGTCAACGGCGTGGTGCTGCCGGTCGACGGCGGCTGGTCGGCGCGGATGGCCTGACTTTGGCGCCGATTTTGCCAATCCGGCAAAGCAATGTTAGGCGCGGCTGATGGAAGTCAGGACCCTTCAGCGGCACGACAGTGCACCGACCGACGCGCGGCAGGTGCGATCGCGCAAGGCGCTGAGCGCGGCCATGCTCGAATTGCTCGGTGAAGTGCCGTTCGATCAGCTGACCATCCGCGAAATTACCGCCCGCGCCGGGACTGGCTATGCCACTTTCTTTCGTCACTATCCCGACAAGGAAACACTGCTCGGCGATGTCGCCTCGCAGGAAATCGCGAGCCTGCTCGAGATGACTGTGCCGTTTCTCAACACGACCAGCAGCGCGGCGAGCACGAAAGCGCTGTGCCGCCATGTCGCCGAGAACCGTAAGCTGTGGTCGGCGCTGCTCACCGGCGGAGCGGCCGGCATCCTGCGCGCGGAATTCATTCAGCAGGCGCGCATGTTGCCGCAGGCCTCCGAGCAACCCGACAGCTGGCTGCCCGCAGACCTCGCAGTGGTCTATGCCACAGGGGCAACCGTTGATCTTCTCGCCTGGTGGCTGACGCAGAAAGACGCCTTCGGAGCGGATCAGATCGCTGCAATTCTCGACCGCCTGATCATTGCCCCGCTAGTTGGCGGACGGGCCCCGTATTCAGATAGCTGATCCGCCTTTCAGGCTGGCGTAGGAAGCTTTTGCATGTCATTGGCTGCCGGGTGTTTGCAACACCAGGTAAGGGATAGGAATCCGACATGAAAAAATTCGTAATTGCCAGTGCCGTCGCGCTCGCTGCTGTTGCCGTGACTGCGCCCGCATTCGCCGCCGAGACTGCGCCGGCTTCTGCGCCAATGCCGAAATTTTCGACAAGCACTTCGACGATTGGCGATCTGATTGACAATCCGGCTACCAAGGCCGTGCTCGAAAAGCACGTTGCCACGCTTGTCGGCAATCCGCAGATCGAAATGGCCCGCTCGATGACACTCAAGCAGGTGCAGGGTTTTGCCGGCGACGCGCTGAGCGACGAAGTTCTGGCCAAGCTCGACGCGGAATTCGCCGAGATCAAGTAAATCAGGTAAGCCCCATATGGCCGCCATCGACTTCAAGGTGAACGGTGAAGCCCGGCGCGTCGATGCCGATCCGTCGACGCCGTTGCTCTGGGTGTTGCGCGATCACCTGGGCCTGACCGGCACCAAATACGGCTGCGGCGTGGCCCAGTGCGGCGCCTGCACCGTGCATCTGAACGGCGAGGCGATCCGTTCGTGCGCAGTGCCGCTCGATGGTCTCGACGGGGCAGAAGTTGTAACCATCGAAGGCCTGGCGGCGCGCGGTGGCGCGACGCTGCAGCGCCTGTGGGCAGAACTGAATGTGCCGCAGTGCGGCTATTGCCAGGCGGGCATGCTGATGGCTGCAGCCGACCTGCTGAAAAAGACGCCCAAGCCCAGCGATGCCGATATCGATGCGGCGATGACCAATATCTGCCGATGCGGCACATACGGGCGCATTCGCGCGGCGATCAAGCGCGC
>JANLSP010000474.1:0-2266 GCA_031362485.1 Novosphingobium sp. | reverse complement strand
CGAGTATCGAGAAGTTACCGATGCTGGCGGAAGGCTATGAGCGGCAGATTGCTGAGCTGAAAGCCTTGCGCGAAGAGCGTCCGCGGATCGTCGAGGCGATCGAGGAAGCGCGCGCACACGGCGACCTCTCGGAAAATGCCGAATATCACGCTGCCAAGGAACGCCAGGGCCAGGTTGAAGCATTGATCGGCGATCTGGAAGACCGGGTGAGCCGCGCGCAGATCGTTGATCCCACGACCTTGTCGGGAGACAAGATTGTCTTCGGAGCGACAGTCACGCTGCTTGATGATGATGAAAAGCCGGTTCGCTACCAGATTGTCGGCCCCTATGAGGCGGATGCCAAAGTCGGGCGGATCAGTTATGCCTCGCCGCTTGGCAAGGCGCTGATTGGCCGCAGGGTCGAAGAAGAGATTGAAGTGACAGTGCCTTCAGGCGATCGCTGCTATCTGGTGCAGACGATTGAATTCATCTGAGACGGACTACAGCGCAGCGGCCGCTTCCAGCGCCAGCAGGTAGCTCTTCGGACCGAAGCCCGCGATCACGCCTTTTGCGACCGGCGTCACAAAGCTGTGGTGGCGGAAAGCCTCGCGGGCATGCGGGTTAGACAGGTGAACTTCGATAACCGGCACTGCAATTGCCTTAATCGCATCGTATAGCGCCACGCTGGTATGGGTCAGGGCGCCGGCATTGAGGATCACTGCCGCCGCGCCCACGCTGTTTGCTTCCTGCAGCCAGTCGACCAGATGGCCTTCATGGTTGGACTGGCGCAAGTCGATGGTCAGGCCGAGCGCCTGCGCCCGGTCATCAAGCATGCCGGCGATGTCGTCGAGCGTATCGCTGCCATAGATTTCCGGTTCGCGCGTGCCGAGCAAATTCAGATTGGGTCCGTTGAGGACGTAGACCAGCTTCTCTGCCATGGCGGACTCCTGCGGGGCGGATGCTTTCGCCGCAATAGCCATTGCCGCGCTTCAGGCAAGCGCTCTGGCATCAGGCCTTGTGGGGGGTTAGGCCTCGGGGTGCGAAACCGCAGGCTCATTGTCTCGGGCATCATCGCCGCCACCGCCTGCCAAGGGGGGAGGTCCGCCATCCTGATTATTTGACTCCTCGTCGTCCCCTTCGCCGCGCCGGACGTTGTCTTCCAGGCTTCTGATGCGGACGACAGCCGATTCGGCAGCATGTTGAGCGGCGATTGCCTTCTGCGCCGCCGCTTCCGCACGCAGCAGTTTCTCGTCAAGATCAGCCATCTTGGCGTTCGAGCCGCAAGCCGAAAGCGACAGGGCAAGCGTGGCCGCGAACAGCGCAGTAGCGCGCTTGCGGGGGCTGGCCAGGGGGCTCTCAAGCAACGGATTTCTCCAAGGGATTTGCCCGGTTGCCCCGGGTGCACGAGAAATAACGACAAATCCCTTCGCGAGAGTTAATTGTGCGCTGGGGGTCAGCCGCCCGATCCGGCAATCTTGCCCCACTGCCGCGCGGCAGTGTAGCCGAGGTATCCCGCACCGAACAAGGCATAGAGCGGTTCGGGAATCGCGCGCAGGTAGGCGGACAAACCGGCTGCGATCGCGGCGGCAAGGTTTGGCCAGGCGCCCGCCAGCGCGCCGACCGGCAAGGCGGCGAGAATCATGACATACATGACATAGAGAAACGTGGGCCGGGCCCGCGCCACAAAGCGGTCGGACGAGCCAATTCCTTCACCAGAATCGCCGCAAGTTTGGCCGTTGGTCATGAATCACTCACTTTGGTTTACATGAATCTAAAAAATGTCCTAAATGGCACATGTAGGAAAGCGCATTTTGCGCTCCAGTGTTAACGCCTGGCACCTGCGGCGCGACTTGCGGCCTGGTCTTGTGCGAACTACCGGGATTCATTGCCGCGGCTCACGCCGATGGAACCACAGGATTGATGAAAGCCGCATGATCCGTTCCCTGCTCGCCCGGCTGCACATCGATGGCTACATCGTCCTGCTGATGGCCATGGTTGCGCTCGCTACGCTGGTCCCGGCGCGCGGCGCGGCTGCAGGCGCGGTCGCGCTGGCAGCGGATGCGGGCATTGTCCTGTTGTTTTTCCTCCACGGTGCGCGCCTCTCTCGCGAGGCGATCCGTGACGGTGCCCGCCATTGGCGGCTTCACGGGGCCACGGGTGCAGTTACCTATCTGCTCTTCCCGTTGCTTGGCATCGCAATGTCTCAGATCCCGGGGCTCGATCCCGCACTGGCAGTCGGCCTGCTCTACCTGACTTTGCTGCCATCGACCGTGCAAAGCGCGATTGC
>JANLSP010000471.1:0-3351 GCA_031362485.1 Novosphingobium sp. | reverse complement strand
ACCGGCTCGGTCCGCCGGCGAAGATCGTCCCAGCCGGCAATCGAATGCACGGCTTCGTACTGGATGATCTTTTCAAGCACTGCCGCGGGCGAATCCCAGCCGATCGCCCGCATCTCAAGAAATCCGGCGTTGAACCAGGCTTCGAAAGCATCTTCGAATTCGGCATCGAGCGCTTTGAGGCCCTTGTCACCCGCCGGTGCACGCAGCAGATCGGTGCGCATCGCCAGCAGGCGCCGCGTGCCCTCAGGTGCGAGGTTGAGCATGGTTATCAGGCGCAGGCAGGGCGATTCGCTGGCGTCGTTGAGCGCCTGCGCCGATGCCTCGTCACGATTTTCGTTCCAGCGGGCGATGGCGGCGTCGATCGCGCTGGCATCGCGCGGATAGAGTGCGTGGAGACGCGCCAGGAACCGGTGGCGCTCGGCCAGGTCGCAGGCCTCGTAAAGATCGAAAAATGCCGAAGCTAACGCCGGTCCAGACGCCCTGCCGCGCAGCGAGAGCAGGCCGCCGGCAAGATCAAGCAGGCCTTCGCTGCCAGCAAGCCGCGCAGAGACACCAATTCGGCCAAGCAATTTGCCCAGCCGCGATCCCATGACAATATCGAGCGCACCGCGCCATCGCGCGGAACCGGTGGCGGCCTTCCCGCTATTGGGGGCCGGGCGTTGTCGGGGCATATCCATATCGCGATTCCATAGCATGGTAGACCTCCGCCAGTCATGGCAAAATGGCGCATACCATGCAGGAGCTGACGATTCGGTTACATGCCCCTGCGGTGTTGCCCCGCAGGGGCTATGTGCATCAGTCGTCGCTTCTGGCAATCAAGCCGCGATAGAACCAGCCGCCCAGCGCACCGCCTAGCAGCGGCGCGAGCCAGAACAGCCACAGTTGCTGAAGTGCGATCCCGCCCTCGACCAGCGCCGGACCGGTGCTGCGAGCCGGATTGACCGAGGTGTTGGTCACCGGGATCGAGATCAGGTGGATCAGCGTCAGCGCCAGTCCAATGGCGATCGGGGCAAAGCCCGCTGCGGCCCGGCCGTGCGTTGATCCCATGATGATAAACAGGAAAAAGCCAGTCAGCAGAACTTCGGCAAGCAGCGCCGAGCCGAGGCTGAAACCACCTGGCGAATGTATGCCATAGCCATTGCTGGCGAGGCCGCTGGCTGCCATGTCCCAGCCCGGCTTGCCGCTGGCAATCGCATAGAGCGCAAAAGCAGCAAGAATCGCGCCGACAACCTGCGAGATGATATAGGGCGCGACCTCACGCGCGGGAAACCGGCCCCCGGCCCACAGCCCCACGGTCACCGCGGGATTGAAATGGCCGCCTGAAACGTGGCCGACCGCATAGGCCATCGTCAGCACCGACAGCCCGAAAGCGAAGCTGACCCCCAACAGACCAATGCCCACTTCCGGGAAAGCGGCTGAAAGCACGGCGCTGCCGCAGCCGCCGAAAACCAGCCAGAATGTGCCGAAAGCTTCGGCAAGCAAAGATTGTGTATTGCGCATGGACCCCTCCTGCTATTCGCCAGACACGAATGGCGAGGCCCGAAGGTGGCTCAAGCCCGAGGCCAAGTAAAGCCGGACAACCGGTTAGCCAGTAAGCACCTATCCGGGACGATTGACCAGCATCGCGCTGTGCCGCATAGGAGCGCAGCTGCAAGGCCGGACGGGCGGGTATAGCATAGTGGTAATGCACTAGCCTTCCAAGCTAGCTAGAGGGGTTCGATTCCCCTTACCCGCTCCACCTTCCTGATCGCCGATGATCGCCAACAGCTTTACAAATCCCAGAAATCAGCCATATTCTAGGGGGTCAAGGCCGCCGATGTTCACTTGTGTCCGCCGGCAGCCGCCCCATATTGGGGGCCTTTTTGGGGCCTTTTGATTCGGGGTTTGCAAAAAGGCCCCCAGCATGTCTTTGACTGATACCGCAATACGCAACGCAAAGCCCCGTGAGCGGGACTACAAGCTAGCCGACGGTGGCGGGCTGTATCTCCTGATCACACCACCGGGCGGGAAGCTGTGGCGCCTGAAGTTTCGCACTGACGGCCGGGAAAAGAAGCTCGCGATTGGCAGCTACCCAGAAATTGGTCTCGGTGATGCCCGGAAGCGCAGGGATGAGTCCCGCGAACAGTTGGCAGCTGGTAAAGACCCATCACGCGAAAAGCAGCGAGAGAAGGTGCGGTCTCGGCTTCAGGCAGACAATACCTTTGCCGGCGTCGCCGCGGAGTATTGTGAAAAGCGTAAGCGCGACGGGCACAAGGGCTGGGCTCCCGCCACTGCCGTTAGGAGTGAATATCTCTTGGGTCAGCTCAACAAGACGATAGGGCGCATGCCAATCACCGAAATTGAGGCCGCCGATGTCCTTGGGGCGCTCAAGAAAGTCGAAAGCAAGGGCAATCATGAAAGTGCAAAACGTATGCAGCAACTGGCTAGCGCGGTCTTACGCTATGCCGTTGCCACGGCTCGGCTGATATCCGATCCAACTCGCGATCTGCGAGGGGCGCTTACCGCTCCTAGAGTCACACACTACGGAGCTATCACGGACGCTAGCCGCGTCGGCGAGTTGCTGCGAGCCATTGATGGTTATGAGGGGCAGGGCATTACTAGATTTGCTTTGCAACTTGCCCCCCACGTCTTCGTCCGCCCTGGCGAGCTGCGCCATGCCGAATGGTCAGAAATCGACCTTGAAAAGGCGGTGTGGGCGATCCCAGCAGGCAAGATGAAAATGCGCAAGGTCCATCACGTGCCCCTGTCGCGTCAGTCGGTCGAGCTGTTCCAACAGGTGTATGCCGTCACCGGGCCATCGGGCTATGTCTTTCCTTCGATCCGGACTCGCTTGCGGCCGATGAGCGAAAACACAATCAATGGCGGGCTCCGGCGGCTGGGCTATGCAAGCGACGAAATGACCGCCCACGGATTCCGCGCCATGGCATCCACCCTGTTGAACGAGTCCGGGAAATGGTCGTCCGATGCTATCGAACGCGGCCTAGCTCATGGCGACACCGACAAGGTCCGTGCGGCCTATCACCGTGGCGCTCATTGGGATGAGCGCGTTGAAATGGCGCAATGGTGGTCCGACTATCTGGATGTGCTGCGCGATGGGGCAAACATTCTGCCGTTTGGCAGAAGACCTGCGGCCTAAGGTTGCCTGACGCGTCAATGCTTTTGGTTGGCACCATGTCCCAGGAAGGCAAAAGCAATGCCAAAATGATTGTTTACGCTGTCGGCAGAGGCACTTTTTTAGGTGGCATAACCATTCAACTATAGTTGGTTATGGTTAAATTGGCTCTGCAATGAGACGTCAATGGCGCCATGGTCACCAAAGGCGAGCCATTGCAGCCCTAAATTATACAGGGG
>JANLSP010000418.1:0-7610 GCA_031362485.1 Novosphingobium sp. | reverse complement strand
CGGGGCTTGAGCCAGTCGAGCGCCTGGTGGGCGCGGGCCACAGCCTCGTCGCCGCCGACCTCGAGCATGGCATGGGCAGCCAGCGCAGTGTCCCAGACCGGCGAGACGCAGGGTTGGCAATAAATCTCATCATCCTTGATGACGAGCAGGTTCTCGACGGACTTTCGCGCAATGGCGCGGGCGGGGTGATCTTCTGCATAGCCCAATGCATCAAACATCATCACCGAGTTGGCCATGGCGGGATAGATCGCGCCAAGCCCGTCCTCGCCGTTCAGCCGCTCGATCACCCACTCTTCGCACAGGCGGATTGCCTTGCGGCGCAGCGCGCTTGGCCACAGCCTGTCAGCCCTGGTAAGCACGAAATCAAGCCCGTTAAAGAACAGCTTCCAGCCCTGATGGACATGGTCGGCCTGGCTGGAAAGCTTCGCCTGCTTTCCTGAAAACAATTCGCGGACGAAAATTTGCTTTGGATTTCTCGCACGTGGCTTGAGCGCACACAGCACCAGCAGCGGGACCACCACGGTGCGTGCCCAGTAGGATATCTTGGAGAGGTGCACCGGGAACCAGCGCGGTGCGAGCATCAGTTCGGGCGGAATAGTTGGCACCGCGTCCCACGGCCCCGCGCCATAAAGCGCAAGCTGGATACGGGTGAAGACGTTGCCGGCTTCCGCCCCGCCCGCGCCCAGAACTGCCGCGCAGGCGCGGGCCATGTGCGGCGCATCCGGCGCATCGCCGATCATCTTGAGCGCGTAATAGGCCTTGATCGTCGCGGAAATGTCAAAGCCACCGTCGTGGTAAAGCGGCCAGCCGTGATGCTCGGCAGACTGGCGGCGGCGCAGATAGACGCCGATCTTCGCTTCCATCGCGGCGTCGACCGGCTCGCCCAGATAGTGGCGCAGCAGGACATATTCGGCCGGGATCGTCGCGTCAGCTTCGAGCTCATAGACCCAGTGGCCATCGGGCTTCTGTTCGGCGAACAGCGCTGCGGAGGATTGCTCGATGGCAATGTCGAGCATGTCGCGTGATAGGCTAATCTCTTCGGGTACGCTCAGCATGGCAGCGGCCCATAGCGCACCCTCTGGCCCAGGGCCAAGCGGGCAGCGTTGTCCCCCGAGCGCAGCGCGCCCTCGATGGTGGCGGGTAGACCGGTCTGCACCCAGTCGCCGGCGAGGAACAGGTTGCGCCATTGCGTCTGCGGCGGCGGGCGCAGCGCATCCTGATCGGGTGTTGCGGCAAAGGTCGCGCGCTTCTCCTTGACGATCTGCCATGCGGGGAGCGGTCCTGACACGCCGAGCGTGGCGCAGAGCTCTGCCCAGATTTGCCGCGCGAGCGCCTCGCGGTCGGTATCGATAATGTCATCCGCGCCGCTGATCGTCACCGAGACCCGGTTTTCGTGCGCCACCACCCATTGCGACAGTCCGCCGAGCAAGGCGGTGATCGGCGGAGCTCCGGCGGGTGGCGAAATGGCGAAATGGGCGTTGAGAATGGCGCAAAACCGGGCGGGAACCGTCAGACCCGGGACCAGCTGCGCCGCCACCCATGGCGGCAAAGCCAGCACGACATTTGCCTCACCGACTTTCTCGGTGCGAGCGCCATAATCGAGCTCGACCGCACGGTCCCCCTCGAAGCGAATGGCGCGCAGACGTTCGGAAAACCGCGGAGCTACCCCTCGCAGCCGCAACCATGCCAGCGCGGGATCGATGAACACGGCATCGAGCGTGGGGTGGGCAACCATCGTGCGGCAGGCCCTGCCCCCGCGCAGGAAACTCTCGCGAAGGAACCGCGCCGCAAGCCATGCCGAACCTTCAGCGGCCGGGCAGTTGAGCACCGCGAGTAACATCGGCTCGACCACGCGCCGCCAGAACTGGCCCTCGCTGCCAATCACGTCACCGACGCTGCGGCCATCGCGCCGGGCCATGGCCAGCCTTGCGAGGCCGAAATGCTCGGATAAGCTGGTTCCGGGCGCGCGGTTGCTGGCGGAGAACATCCAGACAGGCAGGCGGCCATTATTGACCTGCATGGTCCAGCGGCTGCCGTCGGCGAGGTCGTGAAAAACGAAGCTGGCCTGCTCTGGCCCTATCAGCCCGGCGCTGCTGCCAATAGTTTCCAGATAACGCGCAACGGCCTGATTACCCGAGAAGGTGAAATGGTTGCCGTTGTCGATCACCATGCCCAGCGCCGGATCGTGATACGACCGGCAACGCCCGCCCGCGCGCGGCGCGCTGTCGGCAAGGCGGACTTTTGCGCCCGCGCGCGCCAGTTCCACGGCCGCGGAAAGCCCGGCGAGCCCCGCGCCAATGACGAATGCCTCACTCATCGCCTGAGCACGAGCCTTACCAGAGTAAACAGCAGCGCAAGCTTGTTGGTGCGAACCCGCACGCGCGGCGCGGCCCAGCCCCGCGCCTGCATTGTCGTCAGAACCCGCGAATAAGCGGCATCCATCAGCCGGGGGGCGATCAGACGGCCTTTGGGGCACTTATCAAGCAGCGCGTGGGCTTCGGAAAAATGGCGCTCCGCATGGCCAGCGAGCCAGCGCGCGGCGACATCGAGATTGGGCTCGGTGACGAGAATGGCAGGCGTCGTCGGCGCGATTCCCGCCTTAACCAGCGCATCCATCGGAAGATAAACCCGCCCGATTTCTGCATCTTCGTCAATGTCTCTGAGAATATTTGTGAACTGCAGTGCGCGGCCAAGATGGTGCGCCAGCGCAAGGCCGGGTTCGCGCTCCATGCCGAATATCCGCACCGAGAGCCGTCCGACTGCGGAGGCAACGCGGTCGCAATAGAGATCGAGCGTGGCAAATGGCGGCCAGCGGATGTCGTCATCAAGGTCCATTTGCATGCCGTCGATCACAGCCAGAAAATCCGCCTGTTCGAGCCCGAATTGCCGCACGGCATCCTTGAGGAATGCCGCCTGCCCGGCATCGGCGCCAGCATAGAGCGCGGCGATGTCATCGCGCCATCGCTGCATCTGCGCTTGCCGCATGGCGGGAACGCCCTGTTGATCGTCGGCAATATCATCGACCGCGCGGCAAAAGCCATAGATCGCGAACATCGCTTCCCGCTCGGCCTTGGGCAGAATGCGCATGCCGGCATAGAACGAACTTCCCGAGACGGATTTGCGCAGTTCTGCGGGCATTGCAGCCGCACTCATGCCTGCCTCCGGTCGCCGAGCACCGCACCCAGCGCCAGCCAGGCAGCGCGGGCTTTGGTATGATGGACAGGTTCGCTCAACGGATCGCGGTTCAGCAGCAAGCCCGTCAGATCCTCAGCCAGCCGCTGGATCACGGCGACTTCGGCGGACAGTCGCCGGTCGCTGATCTGCCCCGCAAAGACCGCGCTGCGCTGGAGCAGCAGCGCGGTTTGCTGCGCGAGGCCCGCGATCACCCCGCGCAGTGCGGGCGATGCCTCAGGCTCGGCCAAAGTTTCCACGCCGATCCCCGCGGCCGCGAGGTTGGCGGTCGGAATATAGACCCGGTCGATCGTGCGGTAGTCTTTCGCGCAATCCTGCAAGTGGTTGATTATCTGCAGGGCCGCGCAGAGCGCATCGGAGAGCGGCCAGATCGCGCGATCCTCGCCGTGAACATCGAGCACGAAACGGCCGACCGGCATAGCGGACAGCCGGCAATAGGCGATGAGCCCTTCCCAGCTTTCATAGCGGCGCTGGTTCACATCTTGCACGAAGGCGTCGAGCAAATCCTGCGCGTGGGTCAGATCTAGGCCCCGCGCCCGCGCCACTTCGGCCAGAGCCATCGCCTCGGGCGCGCCTTGCCCCGCAAGGCCAGCGCGCATCGCCGCCAGCAGTGCCAATTTGTCTGCTTCGCTTGCCGATGGGTGGTCCGCGATATCATCCGCCGCGCGGGCGAAGCGGTAGAACGTCATGATCGGCGCTCGGTGTTCACGCTTCAATAGCCACGAGGCAACCGGGAAGTTTTCCTGACTGTGGTCCTTGCCGGATGAGAGCTGGCTCATGGCTGCGCCACCGGGCCAACCGATTTTGGCGCCTGCGCACGCCCCTTCCACATGCCGCCCTTGCCCCGCCAGTGCATCCAGCCAGATTTCAGCACGCAAGCGGTATAGAACAAGCCAATCAGCGGCTGCGCCAGACCCCACAGCGGCGAGAGGCGATAGAAGCGCAGGATCGGCTGGCAGATCAGAACCATCACTGCCAGCGCCGCCAGCGCGACCAGCCGCACCGCGCCCTGCCCGGCGAGCGCCAGCCAGACCGGCACCGCGAACATCAGCAACAGGCCGACAACGGTCAGGCCCAGGATCAGGGGGTTATAGCGCAATTGCGCATAGGCCGATCGCGCGATCATCGCGCCGACCTCTGCGGCGCTGCGATAAGGCCGGATCGAGCGCGAGCGATGGGTCAGTCCCAGCCAGATCGGTCCCTGCCGCTTCATCAGCGCACCCAGCGCGCAGTCGTCGATCAGCGCGCTGCGGATCGCCGCGATGCCGCCTGCCGCCTCCAGTGCTTCGCGCCGCACCATGACGCAGCCCCCCGCCGCCCCGGCCATCGGTCCCGGCCGGTTGATCCAGTTGAACGGGTAGAGCATCGAGAAATAGTGCACGAAGGCCGGAATCAGCGCCTGCTCATGCCAGCCTGCGCAATGCAGCTGGGCCATGAACGAAACCAGCCCGCAGCGCTTGCCCTCGGCGATAATCACCAGCCGCTGCAAGGTGTCTGGCGCATGTTCGATATCGGCATCGGTCAGCCAGAGGTATCGCGGCGTGCCGGCCGCAGCAATGCCTTGCGAAAGCGCCCAGAGCTTGCCGGTCCAGCCGCTATCCAGCGCCGCGCCGGACAGCACTGTGACGCGCTCCCTGCCAAGGCCGCGCGCAATCTCGCCGGTCCCGTCCTCGCTGTTGTCATCGACCAAGATGACGCGGAACTGCCCCGGATAGTCCTGCGCGGCGACAGAGCCGAGCGAGCGGGCGATAACGTCCGCCTCGTTGCGCGCGGGCACCACGGCAACCACCTCGGGCCAGTCATCGGGCGAAGGCAGTTGCTCAGCGTCATCGCGTTCGCTGCACAGCCAGAAACCGGTCGCCGTAAGGCCCAGCCAGATCAGCAGCGAGAGTGCAGCCAGCCAGATCACTGCAGCATGCCTTGCTCGCGGAACCAGTCCAGCGCATCGCCGATCGCTTCGCTCCAGGGACGCGCAACATGGCCCAGTTCGCGCTCTGCCTTGGCCGAGGTGAAATACATGTGGTGCCGCGCCATGCGCAGCGAATCGAGCGTGATGAAGGGCTCCTTGCCCGAAATGCGCGCCCATTGCTCTGCGGCCCAGGCCAGCGGGAACAGCGGTGCCACTGGCAGTTCGACCTTGGGGGGACGTCGCCCGCACTGCCGGGCGATTTCGGCCAACATGGCGGACAGCGGCACATCCTCGCCGCCCAGAATATACCGCTCGCCAAGCCTGCCCTTTTCCGCCGCCAGAACATGCCCCGTCGCCACATCGTCGACGTGGACCAGGTTCAGCCCGCTATCGACATAAGCCGGCATGCCCCCGCTCGCCGCCTCGACGATGATGCGTCCGGTGGGCGTCGGATGCACATCGCGCGGCCCGATTGGCGTGGAGGGATTGACGATGACTGCTGGCAGTCCGTTTTCCGCCACCATGCGCTCGACCAGCCGCTCGGCGATGACCTTGCTGCGCTTGTAGGCTCCGGTTGCCTGTTCGGGCCGGGCAGGCCGCGTCTCATCGGCCGAGCCGCCATCGAGCGGGAGGATTGTTGCAACGCTGCTGGTATAGACCACCCGGCGCACACCGGCCGCCAGCGCAGCGCGCATCACCGTTTCGGTCATGCCGACATTGTTCCGCACGATTTCCTCGAGATCGGGTGCCCAGACACGGTAGTCAGCGGCGACATGAAACAGTTCGGTCGCCCCTGCCATGGCACGCGCCACTGCCGCAGGATCGCGCAGGTCCGCTTCCGCCAAATCTCCCGAAAAATCCGCAAGGTTGGTGCGCGGGCTGGTGGCTCGCACGACGCCGCGTACCTGCCGCCCGCTCGCGGCAAGTGCCCGCGCCACCGCCGCGCCGACGAATCCGGCCACCCCGGTCACAACTGTCAGTTCGCCGCTCACGCGCCGCTCCCTATGCCATTTTGCATCGCGGCGGAAGCGGTGTAGGGGCACCTCGCGATGAGCACTGCGGAAGGGATCGGATTTGCGCTTGCGGCGCTCGCGCTGATTGCGGCGGCCTATCAGCTGATATCGCTTGTTGCAGTGATCTGGTTCTTTGCCGCTCCGGCGCAAAAGGCAGGCGGCAGTGAGGCCGTCACTATTCTCAAGCCGCTGCATGGCGACGAGCCCCGGCTGGCCGCAAATCTCGCGACATTTCTCGAAACTGATCATGCCGGGCCGTTACAGCTGCTTTGCGGCGTGGGTGATGCGCAGGACAGTGCAACCAGTGCGGTTGAGGCGCTGCGCCGCGCCCATTCCGCCAGCGACATTGCACTTTCCACCGGCCCGCGCGCGCCAGGCAGCAATGCGAAAGTCGGCAATCTCATCGCCATGATGGCTCAGGCAAAGCACGACATCCTGATCCTGTCCGATAGCGATATCGCCGTGCGGCGCGACTATCTGCCGCAGGTCCTGGGCGCACTCGATGCGCCGGGGGTTGGTGCAGTGAGCTGTCTTTATGTCGGCCGGGGCGATACCGGTTTCTGGTCGAGCCTCGATGCCGCAATCATCTCGTGGAGCGGAACCCCCAAAGTGGTGATGAGCATCGCCACCGGAATTGCCCGGCCCTGCATGGGCAGCACCATCGCCCTGCGCCGGGAAACGCTAGAGGAAATCGGCGGGTTTGCCCGTTTCGCCGATGTGCTCGCCGATGACTATGCGATTGGCGAGGCGGTGGCCGCGCTTGGCAAGACTGTCGCCGTCCCGCCGCTGCTGCTCATCCATGCCTGCTCTGAGACCAGCCTTGGCGAAGTATGGCGGCAGCACTTGCGCTGGGCGGTGACGATCCGCGGCGTCGCTCCGCTGCGGCATCTGGGCTCGGGCATTGTCTATGCTTTGCCGCTGGCGCTGCTCGCCATGCCCCTTGAGCCACTTGTGGGACTCAGCGCCGCTGTCGTCGCGCTGTCCGCTCGGCTGCTGGTGGCCACCCGCATCGACCGCATTGCCGGCAGTCGCACGGCCCCTTTGTGGCTGCTTCCGCTGGCCGATTGTCTCGAATTCGCCGCCTTTATTGCCAGTCTGGGCGCAAGGACGATTGATTGGCGGGGGCGAAAGCTTACAATGGGCGGCAACGGGCGCATCGCTGCGCCAAACCATTCGCAATCGGAACTTCCATGAAATCGACGATTTTCCTCCAGGCGCCTTCTTTTGACGGCTATGATGGCGGCGCTGGTGCGCGTTATCAGATGAAGCGCGAGGTCAAGAGCTTCTGGTATCCCACCTGGCTCGCCCAGCCGGCCGCGATGGTTGAGGGATCGAAGCTCATCGATGCGCCCGCACATGACCAGAGCTGGGAAGACATCGCGCATGAATTCGACACCGCCGAGCTGGTCGTGCTCCACACTTCCACCCCCAGCTTCAATCAGGACATCCGCACCGCGCGGCTTATCAAGGAGCGCAACCCTGACTGCACGGTCGCC
>JANLSP010000381.1:0-6908 GCA_031362485.1 Novosphingobium sp. | reverse complement strand
ACCCAATCACGCCTGACCGCGATCATGAAGGCCCGGACACCAAGGCTCCAAAGCTGTCCGGCGACCTCGAAGACAACCATCGGCGATCGGCCAATCAATCAACGCAAGGGAGCGGATATGTGGCAATCAATTAGACAACAGTTTACTCAGCCCCTAATTTCGCCCTCCGCACAACTCGACCTTAGCCGCACTGTTGCTCGGGGACACGGAATACTGTGTCCCCGGTGTCGACTGGCCGCAACAGCGCACCGACCAACACACGGTCACCGTAATCCGGGAACAAATCGCTGTGCAGGAGGTTGGACGAATGAGCGATATGCTCAGCACCTCTTTTGCTCCCGTGCTGCAGACGCCGCCCGCATGCTGACCCGCACCGTGCCTTCTGGCTCTTTCGCTGACAAAAACGCTCGAGGTTGGCCAGTGTCAGGTTGAAATTCTCAAACCGAGCGCAAGAGTGGAACCAAACATGACTGAAGCCACACTTTACGAACGTCTGGGCGGTGCATTTGCCATCGCTGCGGTAATCGATCATTTCAGCGACGCAGTCGTGAAAAACCCGATCGTTGGCCAGCAATCCGAAAATCCGGCGCTCCGGGAATGGCATACCAATAATCTTGGCAGACTTCCCGGTCTTAAATTCATGCGCACCTTGTGGGTATGCAAGGTTTCAGGCGGCCCGTTCGAATATTCCGCAACCAAACCGGGCAGCACAGACGTTGGCCTGGAAGTCGCTCACCGTGACCTCAAGATTTCGCCCGCGCAGTTCGATGAAGTGGCTGCCGAGCTGGGCCGAACGCTCGCGGTCTTCAAGGTCCCGAGTACGGAAACGAATGAAGTTCTCGCCGCATTTGCCGCGCACAAGGGCGAGGTGACTGCGGGCTATGGGAATGACCATCACTGAAGACATCACCTCGATAGCCCGCGCCTGTTACCATGCCTATGTCGTCAAAGACCGCGCGGCAATCGAGGCGCTGATCGCCGACCATTTCCGTTTCACCAGCCCGCTCGACAACGGGCTTGATCGCGACAGCTATTTCGCCGTCTGCTGGCCAAACAGCGCAAATACCGAGGCCTTCGAGTTCGTCCACATGGTCGCGAACGGCGATCAGGTGTTCGTCACCTATGAGGGCCAGAGCTGGGACGCCCGCTTTCGGAACACGGAAATCCTGACCGTGCGAGACGGCCAGATCGTTGCGGTCGAAGTCTATTTCGGCTGGAACGTTCCGCATGAGGTTCCGGCGGGCGAGCATCGTGATCCGAAATAATCCGCAGATTCAAGGATGTTTGAGATAAAGCGCAGCGCGCGCTAGTGAGTCAGCGCGCGGCGCAGCGGATAGCGCCCGCCGTCGAATTCCTCGAACAACTGATCGAGCGAAGGGTGATCGACCGGGCCGCTTTCGCCGTCTGACAGCAGATTCTGCTGGCTGACATAGGCGACATAACTGCCTTCGCCATTCTCGGCGAGCAGGTGATAGAACGGCTGTTCGCGTGTCGGGCGTACCTCGGCGGGGATCGATTCGTACCATTCCTCGCTGTTGGCGAAGACCGGGTCGATATCGAAAATCACGCCGCGAAAGTCATAGACCCGGTGCTTAACGACATCGCCGATCGTGAACCGTGCCTTCGTGCGGAAAGGAGCATCCACCATCTTGCCGGCTTGCGGGGAATAGAAAGTCGCTCTGTCCATGTCGACGCATATAGGATTTGTGCGGTTGCGAAACAAGCTGCCGAATCGGGCCATTCGACGAGCTGAGGCATTAGGGGGCTTGGCAAGGTAACTAGCTTGGGCTAACCGCCGCGCCTTGCTGACCCGGGCAGGCCGAAAGCCTGCGCCGATGCACTTCACGGAGAGGTGGCAGAGAGGTCGATCGCGCCGCACTCGAAATGCGGTTTACGGGTGACCGTAACGTGGGTTCGAATCCCACCCTCTCCGCCAGGCATCTGATCTCAGGTTATTGTGCCAGTTCGCTCGCAAAAGTTGAGTCCGGTCCGGTTCGCTCGCTCAGCACCCGCTCGATCACGGTGCGCGAGTGGCGGGCTTCGGTCCCCCATGCGGCCTTGAGCGCGAGCGCGCGCTTAAGGAAGAAATGGACATCGGCTTCCCAGGTCATCCCCATCGCGCCGAACACTTGCACGGCGCTGCGAGCGGCCAGATCCGCGGCTTGTCCCGCGACAATCTTCGCGTGGGCAACGCGCGCGCGCGAGGCGAGTGTGCCAATCGGCAATTCCGCCGCCGCCGCATGGACAACAGGCCGGGCAAATTCGATCTGCACCTGGGCATTGGCGACAAGGTGCTTGACTGCCTGATAGCTGCCAATCGGCTTGCCGAACTGGGTGCGGTCCCTGGCATAGGCGACGGCCAGATCAATACAGCGCTGGCCGAGCCCGATCATCTGCGCAGCGGCCAGCACAGCCCCGCGTTCGGCCGCCTGCCCCCAACCTTTGCCCACAAGAGTTGCGGGCGAAGGCTGCCATGACACCGTGAACAAGCGCCGGAATGCATCGAAGCTCTCGTGCCGCGCCAAAGTGACCTGGTCGCGCGGTACGAGGTGAATGGCGTCGCTATCGCCGAGCAACAGCGCTTCCGCCTGATCCGCATCGGCAACGAAGCCGTTGACCGGGTGAGCGATGGCGACAAAGCTGCCGCTGACCGCCTTTTCCAGCCAGCCACGGTCGTCATCAAGTGATGCGAGCAGCGGGACGGTCACGCCCGCCAGTTCGATCAATGGCTCGGGCAAAGCGACATGGCCCGCAGCTTCGGCAATGCCGACGAGGTCAATCAGCGCCATGCCGAGGCCGCCGGCGGATTCAGGCGCCATCAGGCCGATAAGGCCCATGTCGCAAATCGTTGACCAGCGCGCTTCGTCGCGCGGCTCGCCGGTTTCGATCAGCTTGCGCAGATCGGCGGGTGTGCAGGTTTCGGCCAGCATTGTGCGCACCGCTTCGGTGATCGCGTTCTGGTCTTCCGTGAAGGCGAATTGCATCGTCTCGAAACTTCCGTTCAGGCCCGGGGCATGCCGAGCATGCGTTCAGCGATGATGTTGCGCTGGATTTCGTTGGAACCGGCATAGATCGGTCCGGCGAGCGCGAAGATATAACCGTCGAGCCAGCCCGGATCAGCCGAATTCGTCATGGCGCCCTCCGCCAGTTCAGCGCGGTCGCCCAGCATGTCGAGCGCGGTCTGGTGAATCGCGATATCGAGTTCCGACCAGAAAATCTTGTTGGTCGAGGCTTCAGGGCCGATGGTCCCGCCCGCAGCCAGCCGAGACGCCATCGCATAGATGGCCAGTGTATAGGCTTCGGCGTCCATCCAGTGCCTTGCCAAGCGTTCGCCGAACGAAGCAGGCAGATTGTCCTTCTCGCGGTTGTAGAGCGCGATCAGCTTCGACACCGTGGCCTGATAGCGGGCCGGGGAGCGCAGCAACAGCCCGCGTTCGAATCCGGCGGTCGCCATGCAGACATGCCAGCCCTGGCCTTCGTCGCCCAGCCGGTCGCTGGCCGGCACGCGCACATTGTCGAGGAACACTTCTGCAAAGACCAGTTCGCCATCCATCCGCGCGATGGGGCGGCGCGTGACGCCAGGCGCATCGAGTGGAAACAGGATCAGGCTCATGCCCTTGTGGCGTTCGCTGCCGGGCTCGCGGAACAGGCCGAATGCCCAGTCGGCGAAAACTGCGCGTGAAGACCAGATTTTCTGGCCGTTGAGCACATAATGATCGCCATCTCGGGTGCAGGTCGAGCGCACCCCGGCAAGATCGCTGCCCGCGCCGGGTTCCGACCAGGCCTGCGCCCAGATATCGTCGCCGGCGGCCATGCGCGGCAGAAAGCGGGCTTTCTGGTCCGGGGTGCCGAATTCCATCATTGTCGGGCCTAGCAGGAAGATGCCGTTCTGGTTGACCCGGGTGGGCGCGTCTGCGCGGAAATATTCCTCTTCGAAAATCAGCCAGCGAATCAGGTCTAGCCCCCGGCCGCCGAGTTCCTCGGGCCAGGTGACCATGCCCCAGCGCCCCTCATTGAGTTTGCGCTCCCAGTCTCGGTGCGCCTCGAATCCTTCCTGCGAGAGGTCAAACGAGGGGAGGGGAGCGTTGGGAACATTTGCTTCCATCCAGCGGCGCACTTCTTGGCGGAAAGCGCGCTGTTCCGGCGTATAATCAAGTTTCACTGCTCACCTGCCTGCTTCTTGTTTGCAGCCGCTGCCGATTTCGCGTCCACACCACCGATCGAGCTGCCGGTGACGAGGTCATTTTGGGCATGTGCGAAGTGGTGCATATGGAAAACGGCGGTCATCGCTGCGGACTTGCCGCGCAGTTCCTCGACGTGATTCACCGCCTGCTTGGTCAGCCAGTTGCCCAATCGCCCCTGACCGGCGAGCTTGTTCGCCCATGCCGCAACCGTCTCGCGCAGGTCGTCACGTGGGACGATCTTGTTGACCATGCCAAAGCTGTGGGCGCGGCTCGCGCTCATCCGCTCGCCCAGCAGCAGGAACTCCTTGGCGACGCGCGGCGGCAGCTCGTAGGCGTGCGCGAAGTATTCGACGCCGGGAATGCCCATCAGCGGATTGACTGGATCCTGAAAGAAGGCGTCCTCGCTGGCAACGATCAGATCGCACGCCCATGCCAGCATCAGCCCGCCCGCTATGCAGGCTCCCTGAACCATTGCGATAGTGGGCTTGGGCGCATCGCGCCAGCGCTTGCACATGCCAAGATACTGTTCGTGTTCGCGCGTGTAGAGCAGCTCGGCAGCCGGCTTGTTGGTGTGCGGTGCCAGCAGCAGGCGCTTGTCGAATTCGTGGTGCAGATCGCGGCCGGGGGTGCCGATGTCATGCCCGGCCGAGAAGTGCTTGCCCGTGCCCGCAAGGACAATGCAGCGCACCGCATCATCGTGCACCGCGCGGTTAAACAGGTCGTCAAGCGCGTAAGTCATCTGGCCGTTTTGCGCATTGTTGAAACCCGGGCGATTCATTGTCAGCCAGGCGACGCCATCGATCACCTCATAAAGCACCGGCTCTTCAGTCTCGTAAGCAATGTCAACTTTCCGGGGTTCGACGAGGTCAGTCATGATCCGTTTTCCTTGCTTTCACGATCGCTTAAAAGGACCAGGGCGTCGACCGCCACGGCACCGCGCCCCTCTGGCAGAACCAGCAGGGGATTAATTTCCACTTCGCGCAATCGTTCTCCACCTGCAAGTACTGCATTGCCCAGCGCCGCGATTGCCCGCGCGGCGGCGGCGATGTCCGCTTTGGGTGCCCCGCGATAGCCATCGAGCAGCCGGAACCCCTTGAGGCTGCGCAGCATCGCCTCAGCGCCGGCAGCGTCGACCGGCAACAGGCTGTGGCAGGCGTCTTTCATCAGCTCGGTCCAGACCCCGCCAAGACCAACCGTCAACAACCAGCCGAACACCGGGTCGCGGGTGACGCCAGCCAGGATTTCCACGCCGCCCTGCAGCATCGGCTCCAGCGTGACGCCTTCGATATGGACATTCATCGAGCGGGCCTTGGACATCATCGATTCGAATGCCCTGACGGCGGCATCCGCATCCGTGATGCCCAGGCGGATCAGGCCATGCTCGGTCTTGTGGGCGACATCGGGGCTGACGAGCTTGGCCACCAGCGGAAAACCAACTGCTTCGGCAGCCATGCGCGCCTCTTCAGCGGATTGCACCAGTGCGTCGTGAACGACTGGAACGCCGAATGCTGCCAGGGCTTCCTTGCTTTCGGTTTCCGACAGCGCGGTGCGATCGGCGGGCAATTCAGGCCAGACTGCCGTGGCAATCGAGGCGGCGACGCGCGGGCCACCCGATTTCTTCCACGCGCCATAGGCACAGACCGCGCGGGCTGCCCGGTCGAAATCGTCGAAATAGCCGATGCCATGCGCGGCCAACCGGTCGCGGTCGGCTTCGGCAAAGGTGTCGATGAGAATGAACGCCTTGGCGCTTGCCGCCGCCGCCTTTTCGACCTGATCGAGCGCCTGTTTCAGGAAATTGCCGGGAAGATAGAGCAGCACGACATCGATATCATTGGGCGATGCCGCAAGCGCCATGCATTCCAAGAGGAAATCGTTGGCATTGACGATATTGCCGGTCAGATCGACCGGGTTTGAGACCATCGAGTGACCGGGAATCTGCGCGGCGAGCCCGGCCTGGACGCTTTCGGGAAAAGTGGGCACATCGCCGCCGGCCAGGTCCAGCGCATCGGCCAGAATCGCCCCCGCTGCGCCCGAGATCGAGAGAACTGCGCAGTTTCTGCCAGCGATCTTTCCCCCCAGCTTGTGCAGATAGGCGAGATCAGCCAGGCCCGACAATTCACCCGCCCGCGCCACTCCCGCCCGCGCGAAGGCGGCATCATAAGCCGCGCTGTCACCTGCGAGCGCGGCGGTATGCGAACGGGTCGCCTCGGCGCCTTTCTCGCTGGCACCCACTTTGTAGACCGCCAGCAGCTTGCCGGCTGCGCGGAACTTTTCGGCCGCGGCGAGAAACTTTGGCCCGTCGCGCAATTCTTCGATGTAGCAGAGGGCCGAGCGTGTGGCAGTGTCCCCGGCGAGGTAATCGAGGTAGTCGCTGAAATCGACCGAAGCCTCATTGCCGGTGTTGATCACATGGCTGAAGGTGACCCCTGCGCGCCGCGCCATCCGGAACACAGTGGCGCACATGTTCCCGCTTTGCGTAAGCAGCGCCGTATCGCCGGCGGGTTCCCCCGGCTGGAAGGACTGGCCGAAAGTAGTGAAGATCGCGTCGGTGAAATTGGCGTTGCCCATGCAATTGGGCCCCGCGACAAACATCCCGGAGGCCCGCGCGAAGGCGACCAGTTCGGCTTGCCGTGCGGCCCCTTCGCTTTCATTGGTTTCGGCGTAGCCCGAGGCATAGACCATCGCGGCCTTGATGCCGAGCGCATGGCAGCGTTCGAGCATCGG
>JANLSP010000338.1:0-3953 GCA_031362485.1 Novosphingobium sp. | reverse complement strand
GGCCGTTCACGCTGAGCGACACGGCCGGAAACACTGTGCGCTGGGACGATTTTGCCGGCAAGTATCGCATGATCTATTTCGGATACACCTTCTGCCCCGATGTGTGCCCGCTTGATGTCTCGGCGATGATGCAGGGCTATGTCGCTTTCGCCAAGGCCGAGCCGGACCGCGCCGCACGTCTGCAGCCGATTTTCGTCACCATCGATCCCGCGCGCGACAACGCGGCGGTGATCGGCGAGTTCACCGCCGCTTTTTCGCCGAGACTGCTCGGGCTGACCGGCACGCCTGAACAGATCGCTGCGGCTGCCAAGGCATTTGCCGTCTATTATGCCCGCGGGACGCAGACATCGGGCGGTTATCTGATGGACCACAGCCGCATCGTTTTCCTGATGGGGCCGAAGGGCGAGCCGATTGCCATTCTGTCCGCAGACAAGGGCGGCAAGGCCGTCGCGGCGGAGCTGGCAACGTGGGTGAAGTAACGCCCTTCTGGGAGGCGCCGCTTGCAACAGTCTCGCGTGCCGAGTGGGAAGCCTTGTGCGACGGCTGCGGCCAGTGCTGCCTGCACAAGCTGGAAGACGAGGATTCGGGCGAAATTCATTTTACCAATGTTGCCTGCCGCCTGCTCGATACCGCTACAGCGCAGTGCAAGGACTACCGGGGCAGGCTGGCGCACGTGCCCGATTGCCTGCGCCTGACACCGGCAAAGCTCGCAGGCTACACCTGGCTGCCGGGCACCTGCGCCTATCGCCTGCGCGCGGCGGATAAGCCCTTGCCGGCGTGGCACTATCTGATCTCGGGCGACCGCGACGCAGTGCACCGCGCCGGAGTTTCGGTCCGCGGGCGGGTGGTGTCGGAAGATCTGGCCGGGCCGATCGAGAACCATGTGCTGACCGGCGAGGCGAACTGGATGGCTGCTCCGCCGGGAGAGGTCGGCGATGCTTGACTGGCTGCGCCGCAAGCCAGCTGAGGAGCCCGTAATCGCGCTCGGTGATGTCACCCTGCCCATCGTCATCCGCCGGCTCGGCCATGCCCGCCGCCTGACCCTGCGCCTCGCGCCCGATGGCAGCGAGGTGCGCCTGTCGATGCCAAGCTGGGGGCGAACCGCCGAAGCGCTTGAATTCGTGGCCTCGCGGCAGGGCTGGCTGAAAGCGCAGCTGGCGGCGGTACCTGCGCCAGTTGGCCCAATGGCAGGCACGGGCATCGCCTATCGCGGCGAGATCCTGCGGATCGAGCACGATGCGGCCAGCACCCGCCGGGTCCGGCTGGACGACGGCGCGCTGTGGTGCGGCGGCCCGGCGGAGAACCTGCCTCCGCGCCTCCGCCGCTGGCTGGAGGGCGAAGCGCGGCGGCTGCTGGCGCAAGACCTCGCCGACTACTGCGCGCGCGCCGGCAAGCCGGTGCCCAGGCTGGCTCTGTCGGGCGCGACCCGGCGCTGGGGCAGCTGCTCGGCAAAGGGCGCAATCCGGATTAACTGGCGGCTGGTCATGGCACCCGATTTTGTCCGCCGCTCGGTGGTGGCGCATGAAGTGGCGCACCTTATCCATTTCGACCACAGCCCGGCATTCCATGCGCTGCTGAGCGAGCTGTTCGAGGGCGACTTGCGCGCCGCCAACCGCTGGCTCAAGCGCGAAGGTCGGGGCCTTTACGCGGCCTTCGGCTAGAACTGCTGGCATCCTGCGCGACAAATCCCTATCTGGCAACCATGGCACTTTTCCGACGCAGCGGCATGTGGCGCGATGTCAGCCCCGGCGGCGCTCTTGGCGACTTTATCACGGTGTTCCGTCAGGCGGGGCGCAATCGCTGGCGCTTTGTCCTGCTCGCGGCGCTGCCACCGCTGGGCATCTTTGTGGTCTTCGCCAACGAGGAAATGCGCGGATTGCCGCCGCCACCCAAAATCACCTACATCACCAGCTGGCGCGCCGACCGCAGTGAAGCGGAAATCGTGAAATCGAACATCGAGAATCAGAAATATCAGAATTGGCTGCGCGCCGAACAGGCGAAGCGCGAAGCCGAAGTGCGCGAACTCTACAAGACGATTGGCCGCTATTCGGGCATGGACGTCGATGCCATCGCAAAGCAGGCCGAGGCTGATCGCGCCGCCGAAGAGGCGCGCAAGGCCGGCGAAGACGCGCATATGCGGCGCCCGCAGGCCGACATTGCTCCCCGCTGAAGAAGATGCGCGCTGGCTGGCCGCCACCGCCAGCCTGGCCGCACGCGCCCGTCCGCTGAGCCGGCCAAATCCGGCGGTCGGTGCGATTGTAGTCAATGCAGGCCACGTCGTCGGCCGGGGCTGGACCGGGGCGGGCGGTCGTCCGCATGCCGAAGCCGTAGCGCTCGCGGCAGCGGGCGAGGCAGCGCGCGGCGCTACGCTCTATGTGACGCTTGAGCCTTGCGCGCATCAAAGCCCGCGCGGCCCTGCTTGTGCCGATCTGGTCGCCGCCTCGGGAGTGGCGCGGGTAGTCGTCGGCTGCGAGGATCCCGACCCCCGGACTGCCGGACAAGGCCTCGCGCGGATCCGCGCTGCCGGGATCGCCGCGGAACTCAAGCCGTGCCCTGCCAGCCAGGCGAGTCTTGCTGGCTATCTGACCCGTTGCCGCCTTGGCCGTCCCCATATCACGCTGAAGCTGGCGCTGTCGCAGGACGGCTTTCTCGCCCATGCTGATGCCACCTGTCGCTGGCTGACCGGCGACGCAGCGCGCGCCCATTGCCATGCCATGCGGGCAAAGTCCGAGGCCATTCTCGTCGGCGGCGGCACGCTGCGCGCAGATAGCCCACGGCTGGATGTTCGCCTGGCAGGGCTGGAAGCGCGCAGTCCCCAGCGCTGGCTGTTGACACGGGGGCAGGCCCCCGAAGGTTGGCACCTTCTCGCCGCGCCCGAGGCGGTAGGATCGATGGCCGATGTGCAATATCTGTTCGTCGAGGGCGGCGGCGAAACCGCCAGGGCCTTCCTTGCTGCGGGACTTGTCGATTGCTTGCTGATCTACCGCGCGCCGGTTATCGTCGGCGCGGGCGCACCGTCGATTCCGGACCTGACGCTGGCTGCGCTTGAGGCCAGCCAGAGCCAGTGGCGGCGCAGCGATACCCGCACGCTTGGCAGCGACACTCTGGAGGTTTACGAGCGCGCGTTATGTTCACCGGAATAGTCACAGCCCTGGGCACCATCCGCGAAGCGCGGCAGCTTGGCGACCTGCGCCTCACCATCGCCGCGCCGTTCGATCCGGCCGGCATAGCCATCGGCGCGTCAATCGCCTGTTCGGGCGTCTGTCTGACGGTGATCGACCGGGGCGGGGCTGCAGGCGATGCCTGGTTTGCGGTCGATCTGTCGGCCGAAACAGTTTCGTGCAGTGTGCCGGGACGCTGGGAAACGGGGCAGAAGCTCAATCTCGAACCGGCGCTCAAACTGGGCGATGAACTGGGCGGCCATATCGTTACCGGCCATGTCGACGGCGTCGGCGAAGTGTTCCTGATTGAGCCCGCCGGAGATTCGCGCCGTTTCGTCATCGCCGCCCCCGCCGCGCTTGCGCCGTATCTCGCGCCCAAGGGGTCAATTACAATGGATGGGGTGTCGCTTACGGTCAACGAAGTGACCGACCAGCCGGACGGCATCTGCCATTTTTCGCTGAACATCATTCCGCATACCGGCGAAGTGACCACGCTGGGATCGCTCAAAGCGGGCGACAGAGTCAATCTCGAGATCGATGTGCTGGCGCGCTATCTCCAGCGGATGCAGAACCTAAGGGCTTAGGCTTCAGGCGGCCTGCGCCTGACTGGTCAGGCTGACGAAGACGTCCTCCAGATCGGCCTCGCGGGTCGAAACGTCGACGATGCCGAAGCCCTGCGCCTGGACTTGTGCCATGACTTCGCCGGCGTTGGTGCGGTCCATGTCGTAAGTCACTTCGAGCTCCCGTTCTGTCGATGCGACGCATTTGACGAACGCGGGGTGAGCCGGCAGT
>JANLSP010000331.1:0-4905 GCA_031362485.1 Novosphingobium sp. | reverse complement strand
CCGAGGATATTTCCGGCGCGGCAATGGAAGCGGGGATCGATTTCTCGTGGGAGACCTATGCCGATTACCTCGACGTGGTCGATGCTCTGCCCAAGGGGATCAACCATGCCGCTTACGTCGGCCACTCTGCGCTGCGCACTTTTGCCATGGGCGAACGCGCATTCACCGAAGCAGCCAGCGCCGACGATCTGGCACTGATGCAGGCGGAGCTCGCGCGCGGGCTCGACGCCGGGGCAATGGGCTTTTCGACCTCGCGCAGCGCCGCGCATCTGACTTCGGACGACAAGCCCGTCGCCTCGCGTCTTGCCAGCCGAGATGAAGTCGCAGCGCTGGTTGGCTCGATGAAAGGAAGGAAAGGCGCAGTTTTTGAACTGGCGCACGAGATTCTGCTGCCCGGCAATCTCGATGGCGATGCCTATTGGCAATGGCTGAAGGAGCTTGCGGTCAGCTCCGGCGTTGCCACCACTTATGGTGTCCTCGGCCGCTTTGCGCTCGGCCAGCTCGAATACATCGACGACGTGATCGCGGCTGGCGGGCGCATGTTTGGCCAAACCCACAGCCGGGGCGTCAGCTCGCTGTTTTCGTTTCGCACGGCATTCTTTTTTGATTCACAGCCGGCGTGGAAGGCGTTTCGCGCGCAGCCTCTGGCAGCGCAAAAAGCGGGCCTCGCCGATCCGGCGACGCGCGCTGCGCTGATCGACGCGGTCGACAATGCGCAGTATGGCGCGGTGTCGGGCGCCGAAGGCAAGCCGCCGCAGTGGGACGAATTCTATTACTTCGACAAGCCGATGCTGCCTTACAAATCGCTCGCCGAACTGGCGGCAGAGCGCGGGGCAGCGCATCCGCTCGAGGTGCTGTTCGATCTCGCAATCGCAACCGACATGAGCGCGCTGTTCATGCAATACCTCACCCGCGCGCCGGACGAAGAAGCGGTGCGGGTGATGCGGCATCCGAGCTCGGTGATGACTTTCTCCGATTCGGGCGCGCATGTCAGCCAGATCGCTGACAGCTCGATCCAGACGCACCTGCTTGCCTATTTCGTCCGCGAGACGGGGCTGCTCAGCCTGCCTGAGGCGATCCACATGATGACCGGGCGCTCGGCGCAGCATTTCGGCTTCGCCGGGCGCGGCGAGCTGAAACTTGGCAACATCGCCGATATCAATGTGATCGACCCAGCCACTGTCGGCCCGCAGATGCCCGAGGTCGTCCACGACCTGCCTACAGGCGCAAGGCGGTTTTCGCAGCGCGCCGATGGCATCGCCGCCACGCTGGTTGCGGGCGAAGTGCTGATTGATCGGGGCGAGCACACCGGCGCGCTGCCCGGCAAATTGCTGCGCCGGAAGGACTGAGCCGATGACCCGCATGCCGCTTGCCCATGTCTCCTGGGCGATAGCCGACAACATGGACCGCAAGGCCTGCGACGCTTTCGTGATGGACACCTTCGGTGCCGAACCTTGCTTTGAAATCCTGATCACGCCCGAGAACGAGAATATGGGCATGGACCGGGAGGAAAAGCTGATGCTGATCGGCGACACCATGCTGATCCCGATTGCGCCGGCCGGCCCGGGTGCTTTGGCCAGCTCTCCCACTGGCGAGATGCTGCGCCGCAGCGCCGGACCCAATCGCTGGTTGGGTGTCGCGCTGCGTGTTGCCGATGTCCGCGAGGCCGCCGCCTGGTTCGAGGGGCGCGGATTCAAGCTGCATTACGACCCTGGCATGGAAGCGGTTTATTTCCTGATCGGGCGCAAGCAGGCGCTGGGCTTGCGAATCGAAGTTCTCGGCCAGGACCTGCCCAATGATCCGCGTGAGGCGGCAGACTGGGACCCGATGCGTTGGCGCGACGATCATCCGCTGGGGATCGAGGGTCTTCAATCGATTGGCATTTCGGCTCCCTCGCTGGATATGGCACGCGAGGTGTTTGCCCAGCGGCTTGACTGGCCGGAGATCGGCGGGCGCGATTTGCCGGGAGAGGCGGCGCAGTGCCTGGCTTTCGATATGGGCGATACGGTGATCGAGGCAATGTGCCCCGCGGACCCCGAAAGCGATCTCGCGCGGCATGTCCGCGAAGTGCAGGGCATTTGCGGCATTACCTTCAAGGTCCGCTCGGCCGAGGCCGCCGCCGCTTATCTCAGGGCGAAGGGTTTTGACCTGATCGGCGACGTGGCAACCCGGTTTGCCATTCGCCCGGACCAGGCCTTCGAACGTCTGATCTGGTTTACCGAAAACGATGTGCCCGGCTATCCGCCACATGGCTCACGGCTGCGCGAGCCGGCGCGCTTCGGCACAGAGGCTTAGTGCGATGGAGCTACGCCCGCTTCATCCCATGGTCGGCGCTGAGGTGATCGGCTTCGATACGCAAACGGGCGGCACTCCTGATGAAATTGCCGAACTGCGCGCTGCGTATGATCGTTACAGCCTGCTGCTGTTTCGCGGCGGCGACCGGTTGGCGCCTGAACGCCATGCCGAGATCACCAGCTGGTTCGGCCCGCCCGCGCCAATTTCCAACGATGGCACCGCTAATGTCGTATCTGTGCTGCACAACCGCGATCCGGCAGGCAGCATGCTTTTGCCGTTCCACTGCGACCTGACCTACACCGACGTTCCGATCAAGGCGATCTGCCTGCAGGCCATCGAACTGCCGCCGAGCCCGACTTCAACCACATACGTCAGCAATCATGCTGCCTGGGATCGCCTCGTTCCTGAAATGCAGGCGCGGCTTGCGGGACTGACCTTGCGTCACGCCTACATATCCGATGTGTCCGAATACGGCTGGCCGCCGTTCATCGCCGACCATCCCGTGCGGTTTGCGCATCCGCGCACGGGCCGCCCGCTTTTGCTCGTCACCGAATTCCATGCCACACGCATTCTCGAACTTGGCGAGGATAAAAGCTCGGCGCTCATCGCCGAGTTATGCGCTCACATCTATGCACCCGAATGCCAATACGACCACGTCTGGCAGCTCCACGATCTCGTGATGTGGGACAATCTCGCGGTCCAGCATGCCCGACGCCAGCAATCGGATTTTGCCGGCGGGCCGCGCGCCTTGCAGCGGGTCTCGCTGGCGGAAGTGGGCCTGCCCGAGCTGATCGAACGGGCGCGGGAGCGTCAACTGGCGTAGGCGCGCCTTGTGGGCGGTTCGGTGACCGCCGCGCGGCAGGTTTCGATCAGTTCGGCAAGCTCGTCATGGTGCAGCGCGGCCTCGAAGCGCAGCCCGACAAAGCCTTCGCCTGCCCAGCGGGCTCGTCCCTTGATGGTTCCGAAGCCGCTGATCTGTACACTGACCTGCTGTTCGACGGAAAAGCTGCCACTGCCGGCTAGCGAGAGGCGGCACCCTTCGAGCGAGACTTCGACCAGCAGCCCCGTGCACGGGCGCAGTCCCGCCCGCAAGATCCGCACCTGATGGCGGACGGCAAAACGCTGGTGCTTGCGGATCGTGAGAATCGTCATGGCACCTGTTTCCCCTTTCCGCTCATGGCGGTAGGGGGATAGAACCACGTCAGCCTTTCCAAAAGGTAACCGCGCTGGTCCAATGTGCGGTGACTTGCGCAAAGAGCGAGAAAGCGAGCAGATGTTCATTCCTTCCGACATGAGTGGCAAGGCCGCGCTGGTCACCGGAGCTGGCGCCGGGTTGGGGCAAGCAACGGCGATCCGGCTTGCCGAAGTTGGCGCCGCTGTCGCAATTCTCGATGTGGCGGAAGCGGCGCTGACAGCGACGGCGGAGGCAATCCGCGCGCTCGGCCGCGAGGTCCTGGTGCTGCCGCTCGATCTTGCCAATCGCGACAATTGCCGGCTGGCGGTGGAGCAGACGGTGGCGCAGTTCGGCCGGCTCGATGCGCTGTGCAACATTGCCGGGGTTATGCTGCCTGGCGCGACGACCGAGATCACCGACGCCGAATGGGACCTGACCATGAAGGTCAACCTGGAAGCCCCGTTCTTCGCCATTCGCGCCGCCCTGCCGCATTTGCTGGAGACCGAAGGTGCGATCGTCAACGTCACCAGTTGCGCCGCTTTTCAGGGGCAAGCCTATTTCGCCGCCTACTGCGCGACAAAATCGGGGCTGACCAACATGACCAAGGCGTTGGCGATGGAATATATGCACGCCCCGATCCGGATCAACGCGGTCGCGCCGGGCGGCATGATGACCGGGCTGACCCATGGCATGGGCCGGATCATGCACCTCGACATGTCGCTGATCTCCCGAATCGGCTCTGCCCGGCCGGACTTATGCGAAATCGAGGACGTGGCCGAATGCGTCGCCTTCCTCGCCACACCGGCGGCGCGTGGTTATCACGGGGCCTGCATCCAGATCGACGCAGGGGTTACGGCGGGTTAGGGCCGGCCAACACTCACATAGCCGAACCCCGCGCCGCGCAGCTCGGCCGGATCATAGATATTGCGCAAGTCGATCAGCAGCGGCTGGCGCGCGATCTGCTTGATCCGTTCCAGATCGAGCGCGCGGAATGCGTCCCACTCGGTGACGATAACCACCGCGTCGGCGCCTTCTATGGCGCTGTAGGCGTCGTTCTTCATCGCGACGCCGGGCATCATTGGGCGGGCGAGCTCCATGCCTTCAGGATCGTAAGCGGTCACTTCCACGCCTGCATCAATCAATGTCTGGGCAATCGCCAGCGAGGGGGCATCGCGCATGTCGTCGGTGTTGGGCTTAAAGGTGAGGCCCAGCAGCGCGACTTTTTTGCCGCGCACGTCGTCTGAATCCCCAGTGCTGTTGAGCGCATCGATCACCTTGCGGCCCATCGCGCGCTTGCGGCTTTCGTTGACCTTGGCCACCGCTTCAACGATGCGCAGCGGGCTGTCATGGTCCTCGGCGGTCTTGAGCAGGGCAAGGGTATCCTTAGGAAAGCAACTCCCGCCATAGCCGGGCCCGGCGTGGAGAAACTTGGAGCC
>JANLSP010000306.1:0-2764 GCA_031362485.1 Novosphingobium sp. | reverse complement strand
CTAAAGACACCCGCACTACCCTCCTCCCAACCGGGGAGGGGGCGGGGGGGGGGGAGCGAGCCTAAGGCGCGCGTCGGAGGTGCGGTCGTGCGCGGGCTGGGCGGCGTTATGCGGGCTGGGGGCTGGGGTGGCGGCGGTGTGCTTCTTATACGTGGGACGCTCGGCTGCGCCTCGCTCCCCCACCCCCAACCCCTCCTCGCTGGGGAGGGGAGTTAGGGAAGGGTGATCCTCCCCGGCGGGGAGGGGAGTTTGGTTGCGTTTTAGTCGAACCTGTTTTCGCGATTGCGTGCGATGGCGAGGTGTTCGGCGATGCTTGTCAAAACACCGTCGATGTTAGCCAGCACATCGTTGTTCCAGAAGCGGATCACCCGGTAGCCGTGGGCCTCGATCATCGCGGTTCGCGTCTCGTCGAAAGCACTTTCGGCATGCTGACCGCCGTCAACTTCGATCACCAGCCGCGCCTTGCGGCAGGCGAAGTCGGCGATGGCGTTGCCAATGGGGAATTGCCGCGTAAACCGGACGCCAAGCTGGCTGGCGCGCAGATGCGACCACAGGCGCTGTTCGGCCAGCGTCGGCGTCGCGCGAAGTTTTCGTGCAACCGGAGTAAGGCGTTTCGTCACCACGGTTTGCGCACCCCCACCCAACCCTCCCCCGCACGGGGGAGGGCCTTGAAGGTAGCATGAAAATGACAGAACTCACCCCCCTCGCATCCCAGGTCCTTGCCTACTATCTTGACCACAGCGCCAAGGAATTCTCCATGACCGGGCGCTGGTTCCCTTATAGCGAGCTGGAATTCATCATTGCCGACAAAGTGCGCGTTGATGTCCGCCAGTTCGGCAAGCCGGCGCAGGAGCAGGCCGGGGCGGCGGCCAAGGGCTTTCTGGATCACATGATCGCCAACGCCGGCTTTGAGAGCAAGAGCCAGAAGTTCGGCGGATCGATGCACCAGTTTGATCCCGAAGGATTCCGTACCGCGCTTGCCGCGATGCAGGGGGACAATGCCGCCTTGGCGGCAGCGAGGGCGGGCGGTGCGGATTACTGGACAACCTCCTTTGCGGAACTGAGCGCCTGATGCCCAAGCGGACAGACATTTCCACCATCCTCGTCATCGGCGCGGGGCCGATTGTCATCGGCCAGGCCTGCGAGTTCGACTATTCGGGAACCCAGGCGATCAAGGCGCTGAAGGAGGAGGGCTACCGCGTGGTCCTCGTCAATTCCAATCCGGCGACGATCATGACCGATCCCGAAATGGCGGACGCGACCTATGTCGAGCCGATCACGCCCGAGATTGTCACCCGGATCATCGAGAAGGAGACCGCCGAGTTTGGTGGTTCCTGGGCGGTGCTCCCCACCATGGGCGGGCAGACCGCGCTCAACACCGCGCTGGCGCTGTTCAACGACGGCACGCTCGATCGGCTGGGCGTCAAGATGATCGGCGCCGATGCCGAGGCGATCGACAAGGCGGAAGACCGGATGAAATTCCGCGACGCCATGGACAAGATCGGGCTGGAAAGCGCGCGCAGCGGCATTGCCCACACGGTTGAGGAAGCATTCGCGGTGCTCGAGCGCACCGGGCTGCCATCGATCATCCGTCCGAGCTTCACGCTCGGGGGCACCGGCGGCGGGGTCGCATACAACAAGGCGGAATTCGAGGCGATTGTCCGGGGCGGGCTCGATGCCTCTCCCACCACAGAAGTTCTGATCGAGGAATCGCTGCTCGGCTGGAAAGAGTATGAAATGGAAGTTGTCCGCGACCGCAAGGACAACTGCATCATCATCTGCTCGATCGAGAATGTTGATCCGATGGGGGTGCATACTGGCGATTCCATAACCGTCGCCCCGGCGCTGACGCTGACCGACAAGGAATACCAGATCATGCGCAATGCCAGCATTGCTGTGCTGCGCGAGATCGGCGTCGAGACAGGCGGTTCCAACGTTCAATTCGCGGTGAATCCCAAGGATGGCCGGCTGATCGTCATCGAGATGAACCCGCGCGTGTCGCGCTCGTCCGCGCTGGCCTCCAAGGCCACCGGCTTTCCCATCGCCCGCGTCGCGGCGAAGCTGGCGGTGGGGTATACGCTCGACGAGATTACCAACGAAATCACCGGAGCAACGCCGGCGAGTTTCGAGCCCACCCTCGACTATGTGGTCACCAAGATCCCCCGGTTTGCCTTCGAGAAGTTCAAAGGCGCCGAGCCGCTGCTGTCGACCGCGATGAAGTCGGTCGGCGAAGTCATGGCGATTGGCCGCAACTTCAAGGAATCGATGCAGAAGGCTCTGCGCGGGCTCGAGACCGGGCTTGATGGCTTCAACCGCGTGGTGGAACTTGAAGGTGCCGCGCGCGACGAGATCACGGCCGCGCTTTCGCGCCAGACGCCGGACCGGTTGCTGAACGTCGCGCAAGCCTTCCGCGAAGGCTTCAGCGTCGAGGAAGTCCAGTCAATTACCCATTTCGACCCCTGGTTCCTGCGTAATATTTCCGAAATCATCGCCGAAGAGGCGAAAATAAATGCCGAAGGCTTGCCGGGCGATGCGGCGGGGCTGCGGCGGCTGAAAGCGATGGGCTTTTCGGACAAGCGACTGGCCACGCTGGCGGTGCGTTCGGTTGGAGTGGCGAAAGGCATGGGGGAGACCCAGGCCCGCCGTTCGGGGCTGCTGCACGATGCACTGCGCGCCATGGCCGGCGCGACCAGCGAAGATGAAGTGCGCAGCCTGCGGCACAAACTCGGCGTCTATCCGGTGTTCAAGCGGATCGACAGCTGCG
>JANLSP010000301.1:0-3166 GCA_031362485.1 Novosphingobium sp. | reverse complement strand
AAGAAGCCGCACAGCGCCAATCACCACGGCATCAATGTCAGCGATGATTATGCCTGGCTGCGCGACCCCGGCTATCCGAAGGTGGCGGACAAGGAAGTCCTCGCCCATCTCGCAGCCGAGAACCAGTGGTTCGAGAACCGCATGAAGCCGCACCAGCAGCTGATCGACACGCTGTTCAAGGAAATGCGGGGGCGCATCAAGGAAGCGGACAAATCGGTGCCGCAGACGGATGGCAACTGGCTCTACTGGATCGAATTCGAGGAAGGCGCGGAATACAAGAAGTGGTGGCGCAGGCCGGCGGCTGGCGGCGCTGACGAGCTGATCCTCGATGAAGTCGCGCTGGCCGCAGGCAAGGAATACTTCCGGCTCGGAGCCATGTCTGTCAGTAACGATGGCAAGTTGCTCGCCTATGCCATTGACGACAATGGCTCCGAACGCTTCACCGCGCGGATCAAGGATCTGGCCAGCGGCGTATTGCTGGCGGACGAAATCCCCGGGACGCTCTCCGCATTGGTCTGGGTCGCGGGCGACACCGGGCTGGTCTACAGCCTCGCCAACGATCAATGGCGCACCGACAACGCGCGGCTGCACTGGCTGGGCCAGCCGGCCTCCAGCGACATCGAGATCTACCACGAAGATGACGAAGGCTTCCGCGTCGGTTCCTCGCTTTCGGCCAATGAGGAATGGCTGATTATCACTGCGAGCGATCACGAAACCAGCGAAGTCCGTCTGCTCCCCGCCGCCGATCCGCTGGCAAAGCCGCTGCTGGTGCGTCCCCGGCAGAAGGGCGTCGAATACGATGTCGATCTGCGCGAGGGCAAACTGTTCATCCACACCAACGATGCGCATGAAAACTTCCGGCTCGCGACTGCACCGCTGGCGAGCCCCGGCGAATGGACGACGCTGATCGGAGGCTCGGACGCGTTTTACCTGACCGGCTTCGAACTGTTCCGCGACTTCTACGTGGTCGAAGGCCGCCTCGCAGGGCTCGATCAGATCGAGTTGCGCTATTACGACGATCCCGCAAGGATCGAGCCGATCACCTTTCCCGAGGCGAGCTATTCTGCGGGCCTTGCCGACAATCCCGAATGGCATGTGACCAAACTTCGGCTCAGCTATGAATCGATGGTCAGCCCGGCGAGCGTCTATGACTATGATGTCGCAAGTCATGGCCTTGAACTGCTGAAAGTGCAGGAAATTCCCTCGGGTTACGACGCCTTGCTCTATGTGACCGAGAGGCTGGAGATCGCCGCGCGGGACGGCACCATGATTCCGGTCAGCATTGTCCAGCGCCGCGACCGCGCAGCCGGCGGCCCGCTGCATCTCTATGGCTACGGCGCCTATGGCATCGCCATCGATCCGGGCTTTTCCACCTCGCGGCTCAGCCTGGTCGATCGCGGTTTCGCCTATGCCATCGCCCACATTCGCGGCGGCGATGATCTGGGCCGCGCCTGGTACAAGGCCGGCAAGCTCGAGCGGCGGACCAATACGTTCACCGATTTCGTCGATGTGGCGAAGGGACTCATCGAGCGCGGCTATACCGCAGCGGGCAGCATCTCAACCTCGGGCGGCTCGGCGGGCGGCGAACTGATGGGCGCGGTGGTGAACAGCGATCCCCAGCTGTGGGGCGCGGTGGTGGCGCATGTGCCGTTCGTCGATGTGCTCGCGACGATGCTCGATGCCAGCCTGCCACTGACCCCGGGCGAGTGGCCCGAATGGGGCAATCCGATCGAGGACAAGGCGGCCTTCGAGCTGATCCGCAGCTATTCGCCCTATGATCAGGTAAAAGCGCAGAAATACCCGCCGATAATGGTCACCGCCGGGCTCAACGATCCGCGCGTGACCTATTGGGAGCCGGCCAAATGGGTGGCGCGGCTGCGCGAGATGAAGCTGGGCGACAGCGAGCTGATCCTCAAGACCAACATGGGCGCAGGCCACGGCGGCAAGTCGGGCCGGTTCGAGAGCCTCAAGGAAACTGCTGAGGAATTCGCCTTCGTGTTGTGGCAACTGGGGGTGGCGGATTGAGCCAATGACGCGGCTGATCCTGTTCAACAAGCCCTATGGGGTGCTGAGCCAGTTCACCGACCGCGGCACCGATATGGCCCGCGCGACGCTGTCGGACTACATCACAGTGCCCGGCGTCTATCCGGCAGGCCGGCTGGACCGGGACAGCGAAGGCCTGCTGCTGCTGACGGATGACGGCCGCCTGCAGGCGCGGATCGCCGATCCGAAATTCAAGGCGCCCAAGACCTACCTCGTGCAGGTCGAAGGCGATGTGGGCGAGGAGGCGCTGGCGGCCTTGCGGCGCGGCGTGCAGCTCAGCGACGGGATGACCCGCCCGGCCGGAGCCGAGCGCATCGCCGACCCTGCCCTTTGGCCCCGCGACCCGCCGATCCGCGTGCGCCAGTCCGTGCCTGATTGCTGGGTCAAACTGACCTTGCGCGAAGGCCGCAACCGCCAGGTCCGCCGCATGACCGCCGCCGTGGGCCACCCGACCTTGCGGCTGGTGCGCTGGGGGATCGGGGAGTGGACGGTCGCGGGGCTGGGTGTTGGGGAGTGGCGGGAGGTGGGTGCTAGCCTTTGACGGGGTCAGGCCTCGGCACCCGCTTGCCCTTCGTGCGGCTCGTCAGGTGAAACTGCCTGCAGCGGTCGCAGCGGTAGTGGCGCAGGGTGATGACGGCCTCGCGGGCGGCCAGCAGGGCCTCCTCCGCGCTGGGGTAGCGGGCCTTGCGGTTGCAGATGCTGAGGCGGGTGCGCATCGAAGTTTCAGTGTCCCACGGTCTTCTTCAACTAAAGCCCCTCACTTGGGGAGGGGTTGGGGTGGGGATTCGACGCCAGCGTGGACGCTCGGCCTTCGCCTCGCTCCCCCTCCCCCAGCCCCTCCCCGACGGGGAGGGGAGCGACCGTGCAGGGGCATTCAATTCTCGGGCTCGAAAGCCACGCTGCCCTGATTGAACAAGGTCAGGATCAGGCCAGTTGCCGCATCCGGAACCGAGGCGATCCGCGTTTCGGCACACAGCGCTTCGGCAAACTCAGCAAGCTCCCCTCCGCATTCATGGCACTCGCCATCGACGAACAGCAGCACGCCGCCCGCATGCCCCCGCACAAAGGAAAACCGGCTCGCAGGATTGCGCAGCAGCACCGCGCCGCCTGACAGAAACTCGCG
>JANLSP010000290.1:0-1692 GCA_031362485.1 Novosphingobium sp. | reverse complement strand
CAGATGCGCGAAATGATCGCGCCCGGCGCAGCGGATTTCTATGCGAGCTGCCGCCAGTCGCTCGACGATCCCGCTTTTCCGCGCAAGCTCGCCGAGGGCCGCGAGGACGAGATCCGCAAGAGCACCCGCACCGGCGCCTCGTTGATGACCGGCAACATCTTCGCCAAGGGCATCGCCGGCTCCGCTCAGAACGCTTCATTCGGCCGAGACCGGGATTACCGCATCCTCAAGACGCCCAATCCGCAAAAGGTGATGATCGTCGGCGGCGGTTCGGGCGGCATGGAATATGCCCTAACCGCACAAGCGGCCGGACACGAAGTCACGCTTTATGAAAAGAGCGAAGTGCTTGGCGGCGTGATGAATTGGGCCGGCGGCTACAAGACCCTGCCGAACATGGAACAGATCGCCTATCAGCCGCAATACCACCGGCGGATGATGAAAAAGCAGGGCATCGCCGTGCACTTTGGCGCCGACGTGACGGCAGACATGGTGCTGGCTGAAAGGCCCGATGTCGTGGTGATCGCCACAGGAGCGCGGCCCGCTTTGCCCGGGGCTGATGGACTGGACGCGGCGCTGGATAGCGGCTTCGCGCTGACCATCGACGCAGTGTTGCAAGGCGTTGCGCTGCCTGATGGCCCGGTGGTTGTGTGGGGCGCGGGTGAGGGAATCGAGCTGGCGCTCGATCTGGCGCAGCAGGGCCGCACGGTGCGGCTGCTCGATCCGCTGCCGCAATTCGTCCCGGCCGCCTATATCGGTTCTCGCTCGGGCGCAGTGCTGCGGTGGTCGGCCAAGGTCGGTCTGGCAAGCGAGCATGGCTTTGAACTGGTGAAAGTCTCGCCAGGTTCGCTCGAAGTGCGCAAAGACGGCAAGGCCGAGACGATTCCCTGTGGCGCGCTGGTGCTTGCCCCCGGCCGCGCGCCCCACAATCCGCTGTCGCAGGCGCTGAAGGGCAGCGGCATTCATGTTCAGGTGATCGGCGATGCGCGCAAGGTCCGCGGTTATGGCAATGCCATCCACGAAGCGGCCTATCTGGCGCGGCATATCTGAAGGCAAGCAGGGAGAGAGAAAATGGACTGGCTGACCGACGATCAACGCGCGCTGCGCGACATGGCGACGACCTTTGCGCGAAAGGAAGTGGAGCCGATCGCCAACCAGATCGACCTTGACGAGCATACGCCGGACGAGCTCGTCGCCAAAGCGGCAGCGCTGGGGCTCTACGGGCTCTATACGTCACCCGAATATGGCGGTTCGGGTGCCGACATGGTCTCAGTCTGTCTGGTCAGCGAGGAACTCGCCAAGGCCAGCCCCGCCTTTGCCGGGATGCTGACGGTGCAGATGGTGCTGTGCCCCAAAACTGTGGAGATCCTCGGCACCGAGGAGCAGAAACAGCGCATCCTGACGAAGAACAGCTCGGGTGAGCGGCTGATGGCCTATTCGCAGAGCGAGCCGGCTGGAGCAGCCAATATCGGGCACCATCTGACTAAAGTGGCCCCCATCGGCAACGGATACACCATTGACGGCTCCAAACTTTACTGCACCCAGGGAACCGCCGGAACCTGGCTGGTCATGGCCAAATCCAAAGACCGGCAAGGCAATGAAGGCTATGGCTGCTTCATCGTTGAGCGCGAGGACGAGGGCTTCGAAATCGCGCCGCACGAAGACAAGCTTGGCTGGCGCGGCACCAACACCGGG